>JAHKLF010000019.1 GCA_029856615.1 Candidatus Njordarchaeota archaeon | reverse complement strand
GAAAATATATCAGATGCCGATAAGTAGACCTCTACCTCATCAGCACCCAAATTCCGTGCTTTTTCAATAACTTTTCTTCCAATACCTATTAATTCATTAACATCCGGAATTCTCATAATCTTCACCTACCAAAGCTAATAATAGCTTCCTTAACGGCTAGATACGGACCGCCCAATCCCACGGGTAATGGTGCTTGACCACCCTTTCCACAGCCTCCTAGAATGGATGTTTTCACAATTACTTCTTTTGAAGCGCCTATTACGTTTCTCAGGAAGTCCAGAATATGCCCTCTGACAATAACGGATTTTAATGGATATTTTATTTCACCATCTTCAATCCAGTACGCTCTGTTAGCTGCAAATGTAAATGTACCCGTATCCTCCGTTTGTCCTCCGCCCGATTCTTCAGCATAAACGCCTTTACCTATTAGCTCCAAAATTTCCTCTTTATCCATATCCCCTGGGCCAAAGTAAGTATTTCTCATCCTTACGATTGGTGGAAATCTATAATTTATCGCTCTAGCGTTTCCCGTAGGTTCCGTATTAAGAATCTTAGCCGTTGATCTAGCGTGTAGGTATCCAACTAAAACGCCACTATCTAGTAACTTGACTTTTCTAGCGTCCACTCCTTCATCATCATACGGTACCCAAAAACCATAATTTACTGGATCTCCAGAATCATAAATGTAAACATAATCCGATCCTAATTTTTCATTGAGCCTTCCCGCGAGTATTGATGCTCCAGTTGCTACGTAATCTCCCTCCGTTAGATGCCCAAAACTCTCATGCGCTAAGACACCAGCGAATCCTGGATTTGCAACAAACCCATATTTGCCGCTTTCTAAGGTTTTAGCTTGAGTGACTTCACGTGCTCCTTTAAGAGCTATACCTGCTATTTCCTCCGGCTTCTTTTCATCAAATAATTCTAGCCCACTCGATGCTGAAAACTGTTCACGACCATTACCTATTGTCCCATTTTTCCTTACTACGACCATATAATATAATCCCACCATAATAGGATTCCACTGTCTCCTTACTCCCTCACTATTAATGAAATACTTTTCACCCCACAATTCACCGTAAACAGTCCTTATGCCAATAACATCTGGCTGGCTTACTTCTCTTATTCCTTGCAAAGCTAGTTCGATTTTGTAATCTATTGAAATATCTTTGGGGTGCTTTATAGTTCTTGGCGTACGTCCTTCATACTCCTGGGGTTTATATTCAACTGGTTCAGCGGGAAGCTCAGCGATTGATGCTGAAGCTTTTGCTGTCTCGACGGCGCTTTTGACGGCACTCTTTATGTCTTCTTCCTTTAATCTAGATGTAAATCCGTACCCCCGAGCACCCTTTACAACCGCAGTTACTCCAATACCAATTTGATATGTATCTTCAACGTTTCTGACTTTTTCTTTCTCGAAATAGATGTATAGCCTTTTTATAATCTCTCCTCTCGCTTCAATAAAATCGGCCCCGAGATGTTCTCCATAGTCGATCGCGATTTCGAGAAAACTCCACAAATCTGACAAGAATGTGCCCCTCCTTAAGGATGTTACTAGTTTCTTTAAGATTTAGGGTATTACGAATTATAAAAAATAAGTGCATGAAGATGCCTATTCTATCATTTTTTTAGTATCTAACATTATTGACCATAATTTAGCCACCACGAGCTTTAATCGCCTGTTCTAGAAACTCGGATCTTATTAGAATAAGCGAAAGTAAGGGCATAAGTACAGCAACCATTTGGATAGCTCTCTTAATCGGATTTTTGCTTAATACGAGTCCTCGTGCTTTCTGAGCAACAATTATTTGCTGAATTTCGTTATAGATTGACGGCATTATGTTATAGGTTATTGTTAAAACCTTGATAACAGATCTCGGTAGGTGGAGTTTATAGAGAAATGTTTCTAATTGCGAAACGCTTGTGGATGCAAGAAATATTATCAGCGAAAACCCTATTGCCAACAAAAATAGAAACCAATTAAGATATCTTGTGAGGAAAATAAATGGATTAATTACCGGCGCATATAATACTGCGAGGAAAAACCACAGTAATATATAAGCTACAAAAATGTCTTTCACGTAAGCTGGCTCTCGGAAATAAACGGCTATTATTAGAGATGATGATACTATGAATACCGCATATATAAATGTAGAATACTGCTTTAGCCATGCTATATAATTTATTAGGAGAATAATAATCGTGGGAATTATTTTGAGAGGTATTGGTAATCTATGAATGAAGGTATCTTTATTCTGTATCTCAATGAATTTAAGGAGATTCATTCTTCCCACCAATCGAGAGGCATAACGCCTACTTCTCTTAAAAGATCACGGTCTGTTAATAGTTCAGCATTTCCGACTCTCACTATTCTACCATCGTTTATTATGATGATCTTCCGCAATACTTTTCTAAGCTTGTAAGCGAATATAGTATTGTGAGACGCGACGATGATTAGTTTTTTATGCTTATTCCTTTTTATATATTCAATTAAGCAATCAAGTCCTCGAAGATCCATTTCAGCTTCCGGTTCATCAAGCAGAATAATTGGTTGATCAGCGACTATAACGCTTGCTATACTTACCCTCTTTGCTTCGCCTCCACTTAATGTGAAAGGTGATCTTCGCAGAAAATCTTCAATTTCGAAGAATTTTACTATTTCAGACATCTTTTCTCTCGGGATATTTAGATTCTTCAATATGAATGCTATTTCCCTTTCCACTGATGCTTCAAAGAAGCCATATAGAGGATTCTGCCATACGTAACCTATTTTTCTAGCTAGATCTGACCGCCTTATTTTTCTTATATCCTGACCATTAAGGAGAATACTCCCCTTAAATTCAATTAAGTTGGCTAAGGCTTTTAATAGAGTTGATTTTCCACTTCCATTTGGACCCAGAATATAGTATACACCGGGGCCCCTAAAGGAGACTGTTATATTTTTGAGAATTTTTTTACCATTGAGTATGACTGATAAATTAAGAGCCTCCAAGATCATTCATTAGTCACCAAAAAAAGAAATATGAATGAGGAATAGATTACTCCTCGGGAATATTTCTTAGTAGTAGGCTTAATAGGACTGTACCACCAATCACAATCGCTATGCTCTCACTAATCAAAAGGAGAATTATTGCCTCTATATATGGTATCCCCATACTTAGCTCTGGGGGCGCTAGAAATATTAGCTCATATCCTATTATTATGGCTATAATTAACGCAGCTAGAAATGCCCCAATAATCGCTATTATGAGCTTTTTGGTTAAAGATAATTCGTACTTCCGAGAGACCACCCCTAAATAGTATACCACTAAACAAGCAAGTAGGTTAGCTATTGGCCCAAAGATAAGATCCCATGGTTGTATTGGGGAGGCTAAGTTCGCGAAAAAACCTCCGACCATTAATCCTAGAACCGCATTTTTTCCGTACTTTTTGTGAAACGGAATTATCAACATTGCGTCGCTTATCCTTATTTGTTGTATTAGATAGGCAATAGGTGCTATAGCTATTGTTATAGCCGCATATGCAGCTGCAATTATAGCTATTTTTACAATCGAAATTTCTTCCTTCATGTTTCCCCCTCAAAAATACTCTATTATACGTAAATATACGTATTCTGGAGTACAAGATTTATATCTCGATAGTGGTATAAAAAACTTTCGGTGAGGAGTATGAAGAAAAAGCTCACACTTACTGTCGATGAAAAATTAATAATTGAATCGAAAAAGAAAGCTTCTGAACAAGGTTTGTCCTTGTCAAAGATCGTTGAAAATGCCTTAAAATTCTATGTCGAACCTCAAGTATATTGTTTTAAATGCGGATCGAAATTCAGAATCAATGATGCAGAAATATGCCCTAAATGTGGTTGGTATAAATGCCCAAAATGCTCGGCATGCGCATGCTCCTTAGGTGAAGAAAGCGCGAGAGTCGCTTTTTATATGCGAAAAACGCTGATGGAAGTTTTTGTCTCTCCCGAAGTATGAATAATTCATTCAATGGTAATTTCCAGGATTCCATTGTAATACTTCTTCTCAATTTTGTTCTTTCTGCTTAGAAATGGAAGGACGAATTCATCACGATAAAATCCATCTACTGTTAGAGCTTCTACGATAAGCTTATTTCCTCTCTGCTCAACTCGAATAGAATCCTCCTTTGCCCCCCGTAAATCAATAAATAATTTCAATTTATCGTCCTCTTTGAGGTGCGCAACTGGACGCTTTTCGACATTGGTCTCGTCAACAAATACCTTATTAATTGTTAAGGGTCTTCTGGGTCTAGCATGAGGCTGTGGAGTAAAGAAGGCATCAAATGTGCTAGTGAAGAATCTTATTATATTTGCTATGAATTTATCAAACTCGTCGTCAAAATCGTCTGTTCTCTTCTTCTTGTTAGTCAATACTAACCTCTCCATTTTTTGTCTAATTAAAAACATGACTTTGTTCAATATAAAAAGGTTGTTAAATTATTTGCGAGAAATCCAGTATATTTTTAACGGTCTAGTTTAGTATCTATCATAAATATATCATTGCCAGAATCACCGCAAAAATGCCGTTTAGGAATATACCATCAAAAATTCCTGCACCTCCAATACTGGCAACAGGAGCCCCTAATTCTGGTATTTTATTTAGATTCATTAAATCTGCACCTATAAGTGATCCGAAAGTTCCTATCACATAAGCAACTGCAAATATATTTCTCCCAAATCCAAATGGTAAAAGAAAAGATGTAATAATCACTGTGAATATTGGGGGTAATAAAGCTGGCGTCACTATTCCTAAACCTTCAATTGGTCGTGATACTGCATGTATTAGGAAAGAATTAACGATAATTCCTACGAATAAGGGCAGTAATACTCCAATTCCCAATGAATCAATCATTCTTATAACTAGGTATGATGATAGGATAATAGGGAGCACACAACCTCCTAGATTAGCAGCTATTAATGTTTTTTGTTCTATCCAGTCAACTGTCGGCACTATAAAGTCTATCAAGAACGCCCTAATCACTTGTGCTCTTATTATGGGTTTATAACTTTTAACGTAAAAAAGTGGGATATTGATATTACTGCCTATCAAAGAAAGAAGGAAAACTATAAAGATTATATGATATGATAGTCCTAGTCCCACCCCGAATACGAGACCATAAACTAATATGAGCCAGCTCATTGTTAAAAATGTCAATAGCGCATACATCAGAAAATAGATTCCTTTGAATGGTGGATAAAATATGTGGCTTTTTCTTTTCAATATATGCCCTCCAAGAATTCTAAAGATGTAAACTTTAAAACGTTTTTAAAGTTGTTTCTCAGAAACCGAACCTTTCGTCATTGTTGCATCGGTCCTCGGGAATTTCATCATTGACGCTCCAAATTGGGTAGATTTTAGTTAAACTTTAAGCAATTGATACAACTAAAACCATTTTCGGTATTCGTATCAATTTAATTCGTTTAATGAACTTTATAAAAATTCTGAGAACTCTTTAGAAACAAAGACATATTTAGCTCGATGTATATGAAAGGGGCATGATAATTATGGAAAAAGAAGTAGGGCCTATAGTAATTGTTTTTTCGCGCAAAAATAAACTTGAGGATGAGGAAATTAGAAAAATAATTAGACAGCTTTCTAGCTCAGGGGTTTCTAAGATTTGTATAGTGACGGACGAATACCAAATAAGGGTCCCAGAAAAATTCGTTTATACTATAATTCCCAACCTTGGAATAGTTATCGAGCATTTTAAGTCTGATATCGCTGATTTTTGTCGAAAGAAATGTGCTGTGGTAATCACGGAGGAGAAATATTTGACTAATTTTTCCGATTTTAATGTCATAAGGATTTCTTCTTTTAATGATTTTATAAACATATGTGAAGACATAATTAGAGCATCTAAGAAATATGCGATATACTTAGAACTTCCAAAGATTAATTGTAAAAAGTGCGGCTATAAGAGCTGCTGGGATTTTGCAGAAGCCATTGTAAGGGGGGATGAAACTTTACAGAAATGTGTGGTACTAAATACGATGCACAAACTTACAATAATCCATAAGGGAGAAATAATAATGTTAAATCCTTGGGTCGAGAATCTCTTTTACAATATAATAAGGAGCATGTTATCCGCGCTTAAAAATGTAAAAATCACGGGGAAGGAAAAAATCATCCTCAATGTATCTGATTTTTAATTAATTCGTAATACGGATAACCGTTAGGTTTAAATACGCATACAGCATGCCAAAAAAATTAGCACTAAATTTGTTCAGGTTCTCTTTGAATGGCTACCGGAAATCGCCGGTTATAGTTAAGGGGATATTCTTGTTAATTTTACCTCAAACCTACTTTGAGGATATTCCCTATACTTATTGGCAGAAGGTAAAGAATTACCCATTCGCGGGCTATGATTTCATAATTGGAAGAGACGGTCACTTATACTTCATAGAAGCTAATGCTATTCCTGGAGGATTATCAGTTATAACTCATGCATATAGACTTCTCAAATGGCACTTACCCCCAAGATATAGGAAATTAGGCAGTTATTTGGAAAAAATTGTAGAAATGTTCGCTAAAATGAGCATTATTCATCATGTATTAAACTCTGGGAATATGCCTAGATATGCTATAATCACGGTGCCGAAGGATAGAAAAGATCTATTGAACCCCGAGAGAGAATATATCAATTATATGCTAAGAGCAATGGGTGTTAAGAGTTGGCTTGTTAATTTAGCCGATTGTTATGTAAAAGATGGTAAGATAATTGCGAAGATAAATGGTGAGGGGGATATATCGCCAGATTTAATAATCCGAAGAAGCTCCGGATTACCTAAAGGTTTGAGACAAACAGTAATTAATCCAACAGAAATAGGAGTTATTACGGGGAATAAACAAAAAACGTACGATACTATAATAAACGCTCCTAACAATAGAATTCTCAATAAAATTGTCCGCATACCCAAAACATATTATGCAAAAAGCCCAGATGACATCATTAAATACTCTAGAGAGATCTTAGATATGGGAAAACCCGTAATAGTTAAACCCATTAATGGGAAAGGAGGAGAGGATATTATAATAATAAAGAATAAAGAGGATATTACATACAAAATTAGACATGCTAAAATTAGGAGAAAGTACTTGGTTCAAGAAATCGTAGAACCGGTCCCTTTTCCCGCTCACGATGGTTATGTATATGCATTTGATGTGAGAGTATATGCTTTCCTTGGATATCTCCTGGCAGTTCAAATAAGAAGAGCCCCTTTTCCCTTGAATGTTCATGGAAGTATAAATCTAACTGAAAAGAATATCGTGTCTAATATCTCTGCTGGCGGAACATTAGGGCTCGTATTATTAGATCCTGATTTCGATGGCATGATTAAATATGTAAATACTCCTAGCAAGGTGCTTCCATTGCCTCATAGAAGAATACTCATAGATGGTAAAGTGTTAGTATTCGGAGAAAGACTCATTCGTATGCTAACGATGGCCGTTAGAGAGCTCACAATAGCGCTGAGCAACGCTGTGGAGGGAGCTTAATTTGATAGCTAAGAGACATGCCCTAATTAGTTTTATAAAACTGTATGCCGACTTGAGTAAGTTAGAAGCGATATATGCGAAAACTAAGCAAATTGATCCTCAAATCATTAAGAGCATTGTGAGTAGGTTAAGGAGATTAAATATTCATGGGTCTATTAGTTGGAGAGCTCTTCTACTGTTCACACCCCTGGAGATCTACATTAATAACCCCATTAATGACAAAAAATCATTAGTTCAACTGGTTAGGATATTGAGATCCTCTCTGGAGAAAGTCATCTTATCAAAGAGAATACAAGTATTAATTAAGAATGAGACTCAAGCACGATCGCCTAAGTTCGAGCTATATCATAATTTTGAAGAGCTATATCCAGGGTATATTTTTAGACCCGGAGAAATTCCAGTACTCATAACGGTTCCTCATGCAGTTCAGCCGCTTAAAGACATAGGCGCTGTGCAAATAGCAACTAAAGTTGCAGAAAACACACACTCTTATCTCTTATTACCTACTGACTCCCGAGTAATAATGGATTATAACAGGATGACATCGAGATTAACGCCTTTCAGGAGATTAATTGAAATATTAACGCTAAGAGAGAAGAAAGTCAAATTAATACTTGATATTCATACCTCTCCGCATCTGAGTCATTATGATCTCGAAATAGGCATATTAAGCGGTACATCGTCGCGTCTAAAACTAGCTAAATTAATGGCCAAAGCTTTCGATAAGAAAAACCTTAGAGTATCAATTGAGAAAAAAGGGTATGTTGGAGGAGATATCCCAAGATATCACGCATTTGTACCTTGGGTAAATATCATACAAGTTGAAGTAGGAATGAATGACCTACGACAAAAAAGAATCCGTTCAATAATATCAGGGTTATCCGAGTTTATTACTGTTTCATATAACTCACGATAGGGGAGATAGGCCTTGGTAGTATTAAAAATAGACGATATTGACATAAAAATCGGACTTGAAGAGGAAATCTTCCTGACAAATTCTAAGGGATTTCTCCTTCCGTATTCCGAGCACGTATCTTCAATACTGATATCACTCCTAAGGAAAAATGAAAAACTATTAGAGAAAGCTCAATACTACTTATTTGGATTACAATGGGAACCAAATCCTTCACAGATCGAATATGTGACAAGACCTCTGAGTATAGATCACCTACGTGATGCGATTATATTCTCCCGAGAACTAATAGCTAAGGCTGTAAGTGAGATAGAAGGAAAAATTTATATTGGAAGCGCGCATCCCGTTCAAAGCACACCTTATCCCCTGAATGGGGTTCACATAAGTATATCCATCAAGAGAAAAAATAAAAAAAGACCAACGATAAAAGCGCTACAATACATTCATAATCATATACGAAATCACTTGCCAGAACTTATAGCCTTATCTGCGAACTCTCCTATTTGCCGTGGAGAATATACTGGCTACGTGAGTTCCCGACTTTATTATAGTCGTGTTCTTAGCCCAGCGAATTATGCTGTTATTAAGAGAATTCCTATCTCCTTTGTTCCTAGGCAGAAAAGAAGCATTTTTAGATATATCGTATTATTCGGTAAGAAAAAGACAAAAGAAGCAAAAATCATTGCACATGATGATGGATTAAGGCTTCTGGATATAACTCCAAGAGGTCCCTTAACTAATATAATCGAAGATATTGCGAAAAGAGATAACGAAAGTAGGATTGAAATCCGTGCGATCGATGTACAATCATCAGAAGATTACATTATGGACATAGTAAAAATAATCATTGGCTTATCTCTAGAAGCCCTTGATAAAATGTTACGAGGAGAAGTTATTAGGGAAAGAGAAAATCTAATGGAAAATAGACAGCGCGCGATTAAGGACGGTATCAATGCAGTTTTTATCAATAAGGAAAAAGAAATAATAGCACAAGAATCGATACTTACAATGATAGAACGCATTGAGAAATACTTAGATCTCTTAGACTTAAAATTAACAACTCCATTACGGAGAGGTATCCCAGAAATTGAATTTTACGGTCTGCCAGAAATTGTAGACGAAAATCCTAAGCTTTTTGAATTAATTAAGAAAGGTCGCGTAATAATAGGTCTTAAATGTAAAGACGAAAAAAGATACTATCCTATCATGCCTTATGATGCAAAAGTAGCGAATCATGAAGACTTAGAAGGTATCTTATTCGCCGATTATGACTTAGAATGGTTTGAATCTCCTAGGAATATAATCAGACGATTTACAAAAATCGAGCGGAGATACTGGATATTAACTAGCCTAGGTTATGTGAAAATAGGTAGATTTGATAGGATAAAATACGCCAGAAATCCTATATCTCATCTAGTAAGAATATTTAATAAGATGGCAGGAATCTCATAATTTGATCATCATAATATACAAAATATGTATATTCTTATCACCAATTTTTTACAATGAACTCCTTAACTATCCTCTTAACTTCTCCTATTACGGGCGTCTTTAAGTTGCTGGGAAGATAATCTTGTAATAGAGCCCAGTCACTTTCACTAACAAAGTCAATTGCCTTTAATATTCTATCTAGTGACAGATTTACACGATCATTTAATCTAATGGATAATTTAAATCCATGTTTAATCAAGTAATAGATATCCCATAAATCCTTGGCATTTGTTCTATCATAAATGGCATATACTTTATCTATGAATATATCCTTCAATGATAACACCTTAATATCCCCGCTAGTTCCTTCAAAAGGCTCTACGAGAATCCTTCTCCAACTATACTCTTTTTGTGACAGATTAGCAAAATTAACATCAATTCTGAGAAACGATGCCATTCCTGGCATTTTGTAATCTACGGCTATTGTAATCCACTTACGAGATATTATCGGAGGATTAACTACCCCAAATAGAACACTTCCTGACACTTCCCGCTCGAACACGTTTTTAAATTTCCTCCATATGTCCTCAGCAATAATGCTAATTTGCTCTTCCAAAGCTAATTGATCTATCTTATACAGGTAATCGAAATCCAAATCTACGGAAAACCTAGCATCAGGAAAATACGCTCTCCTTATCGCAGTACCTCCTTTGAAACCTAAGAATTCCTTTAACTCAGAGAAGGCGATAATATCTAGGGCTGCTAGAGCTGCATAGTCTTGTTGCACTATTCTGACTGGTACATTATACTCTCTTGATAAAATTAGAAAATCATTATTATCTAACGGCTTGATCATCAGAGTTCACATCCTACATTTATCATTAACTATTATCTTCCATTTATTTGATTTTACACCCCCGCGTCCCTTTGCCGGGTTTAAGGGAATAAACGTTCTTCCAATATGAGAGTACATTTTCTCCAAATATCCATCATAATTAAGCAGTTCGAGAAGAAATCCTAATCTCTGTATCAGTGATTTGTTATTCAATCTTAGTGCATAATCGATAAGTTTGCTTACTTTGAGAATTTCTTTCCCAAGGATTAAAGCTTTACATATATCGTTGAAGCTAATATACCTATTTAGAAAGAGAAGACAATCTATAATCGTTTTTTCTTTATCGGAAAGATTAATGGTCAGAGATCCCAATGGCACTCTTATGTATCCGAAAAATTTTTCGGGTGATAAGTAGATTAATCTGAATCTCTCCTCTCTCAAGCTGATAACGCGCCCGCTCAGTTCTCTCTTTGAGGTTAATACATGAATAATTCTGGTGGGAGCATCATGTAATCTCCAAAAAAGTAATGAATATCTAAGCCCGATATAGTAATCCTTTCCAGAAAAGAAGGCATCAATAAGGCCTTCAGCTGGGACGCCAATTAAAAAACTATCCGATAGGATAAATGCCCCTCTCCATATTTTCTTAGCTAATCCGTCTCTCAGCATTCTTTTAATTATTCTATAAGCATAAAAAGATGATACACCATACATTTCCTTAATATCTGAAGATCTAAAAACAAATTTCCTTCTTTCAATAAGATCAGATGCCACCTTACCAGCGTTTGGTAATCTCGACAAAATGATACACCATTTTTTTAAAAAAATTCTCCTCATAAATATACATTTTCTGTATATTAAAATGTACATAATATTCATAAAAAGATGAATTTTCCCCGCATTCTGTAAGGAATAAAGAGAAAAAAATATAAAGATAAGAAAGGTTATTCAACGCCAGTAACTTCCTTAGCTCTTTTATAAGTCTGATATATCGCTTTAGCCGCTTCTACAATTCCTTTCTTCTCTTCATCTGAAAGAATATTCCAGATATCTGGACCAAAGAACCTACCAATTTTTCCAGGTATAGTTACAAATACAGGTTCGGGAACCTCATCAAACTTCCTTGGAATAGCGTAACTTAATAACTTACCTGTATTTAAAATGATTCCCCTTATAATCTCTATGAATGAACCAGCTGGCCCCCATCGCGTACCTCCAGTGACTCTAATGACTTCTCTGCTGATTTCCTTAACATATCTCTCAACTTTTGCTTTATCAAGAGTTTTTCCAGTCTCTCGGAGGTATTCCTCTAACGGGATACCATCAATTTTAACAGTACTCCATAGAAGTACAGCAGCCTCTCCATGTTCCCCGCCAACAAACCCTTCTACCATCCTCATCGGAACTCCCAATTCACGCGAGATAATCGTTTTAAATCTCGCTGTTTCAAGATTGGTACCCGTTCCAACAACTATTCTTTTACCTCCCGCCGCTTTATAAGCCAAAGAAGCCATGGCATCGACTGGATTCGTTATTACAAAATACCATGCCTTAGGATTGTTATCCACAGTGGCCTCCATAATTTCCTTAATTATTTGAGCATTTTTGTCAGCTAGATCCCTTCTACTCATCTCAGGTGTTCTCGGGAATCCCGCAGCTATAACTATTAGATCCGCATTCTCAACGAATTTACTGTGCTCATATGCACGAATTTCAATGTCAATTCCATGAGCAGATATTCCATGATAGAGCTCCTCTTTAACCATTTCAGCTAATTTAGGGACAATATCAACCAAAGATAATTCAGTTACATAGGGCTCCCAAACAAGAGTATAAGCTACAGCACTTCCAACACGTCCAGTACCTATTACCGCAACATGCACCATTTAAGACCACCTAAAAGAATTCGATTAAATATTCACAAATTGTTCCCAAAATATCCCTCTAAATGTGTAATATCTTGTGGCGTATTTAAGGCTTTTGGAGGCACCAGAACCAGTATTAAGAATCGTAATGCATCTAAATAGAGAAAGCCATGTAATAGCCATGCCGCCAAGAAAACTTGAAAAATTGAGCTTAGGAAAGCGTTGAAAAAGGTAGGCATACCCCAAATCGTTAAAAAGCCGTAGAAAAAACAAATGCAAATAAGAAGAAAAAGAAGCATGACGGGGGGAAGCGTTATACTGGGCTTAATAAGCGCGATAGTCGTTAAAGCTAGGAAAACAGAGCAGATAACAGAGTTCGCTAGAGAGCTAAAAGAATACATGGGGATCAAGAGTTTTCCAGAGAGAAACTCGCTGCAGAGACTTCGGCGAAAACTAGACAAGCCCTTATACGAAGTCTTTCAAGAATCAAGCTTAATAGCGTTAAGGTTGACTGGCAAGAAAGCAAGTTTTGGCAACGTAGTTGCATTAGACGTTCAAAGCATTCTCTCAAAATCAGAGATAAGTGGCGTAGGTTTTGTGAAAGGGCGGATTGTGAGAGGATT
>JAHKLF010000189.1 GCA_029856615.1 Candidatus Njordarchaeota archaeon | reverse complement strand
TCTATATATTCATCCATGCTCACTACTCATCCTCCTCCGATGCATTCTCCTTAAAAATCTATTATTCACTGATTCCTCTATTCTCACGCCAGCTATCTTCAGGAAAGCCTCTTCTAATGTTGGCAATGATCTGAGTATTGACTCTATTTTATAGCCCTTAAGAGTCTCGACTATCTCTGGTATCGCGGTATAATGATCGTCAACAGATACTCTTATCTTATAAATTCTACCAGCTCTTTCTATAGATGTAATCTCCTTTACCACGGGTAGTTTATTTAGCTTCTCGCGGACTTCTGCTAGTTTAGAGTCCTCTGCTACTAAAGTTATCTCCACAATCTTCATTTCCTCAACTTTCTCACGGATCTCTCTTGGAGTACCTTCAAATATTATCTTTCCCTTATTAATTACAGCTATTCTATCACATAATTGCTCTACTTCGTACATGTTATGCGATGTAAATAATATCGTCTTTCCCAGCTCGTCTGCTAACCTTCTCAGGAAGTTCCTAACTTTTATTGCTGATTCCACATCGAGACCAAGAGTAGGCTCATCCAAGATTAGTATGTCAGGATTATGGAGAAGTGATCGAATGAGCATAAGTTTAATCTTCATTCCAGTTGAATACTCCATAACCAACTTATCAGCCGCATCCTCCAATTCTAGGAATTTTAGTAGTATCCGAATACGTCTTTCGGCAATCTCCTTAGGAACATTCTGAAGAGTCGCAAAGAACATTAAATTATCAAAACCAGAAAGCCTCCAGTACAGAGCTCTCCCGCCAGTCTCCCCCATCATCCAGCCAATTCTCTTCCGAACCTCAACAGGCTCCTTTAATATCGAGTAACCATCAATCCATGCTTCACCCTCATCTGGTATGAGAAGAGTAGCTAATATCTTAGTGAATGTTGTTTTTCCTGCTCCATTTGGTCCTAGTAAACCGTAGAATTCTCCTCTCTTTATCTTCAAACTAACATGATCCACAGCTACTACACTGTAATCTTTGCCCTTAAACACCTTTGTAATGTTTTCGGATACTATTGCATAATCCTTCAAGATGAATTCCTCCCACAAACATTCTTCTTATATGTGCTCTGTGAAATTTAATAATCTCAAGATATTTTGGATAAGAGATCATTAATCATGTCCCTTAACTTCTTAAGCCTTTCTATGGAATCATTCAAATAGTCCAGACCTTCCTCAGTTATTCTATAAATCCTCTTAACTGGCCCGCGATCACTTATTTTCCACTCAGAGATGATTAGACCTCTATCCTCCATTCTTCTAAGCAATGTATAAATGATTGGTTTAGGAATCGCTAAATCATACCTTTCCTTTAGAATCCTATGAATCTCACTTCCATGAATAGGCTTCTCCTTAATAATGCTTAAAATGACTAGTTCTTTCACACTCTTGAATAAGAGTCCTATGCGAAAAGTATGCTCATGCTCTCTATGATGCCTATGATGATGCCCGTATTCTGACATATTAGCACCTTTTACCATATAGTATGAAATATACCTAGATAAAAATTATATCTAAATATTTCGGCTACCTATTATGAAAATATACTTGTACCATTTAGATTAACTTTAATAGAACTTCACCATGAAAAAGATATAGAAATGGAGATATATCGCTAAGGCAATGCAAGGAGATTACTGGACACCCACATATTTTGGTAATTATTTATTCCTCCCCCGACACTTTTCTTTTGCAATACTCATATAGTGCATCATATAATGGGAATTCCAACTCCATTTTCTTATAGTCATCATCAATTAAATAGTAAAAGCCATGAGCTATTGCTCTTAGTCCCGCTGACTCGGGAGTTATATTAATGTCTTCGGGTATGTCGGCGCCATGAATTATTTTAGCCATGTACTCTAAAGCCGGATCCTTTAAATTGTATTTCTCAATCATTACCTCAAATGTACACTTCCCTTCCTTATGATGTAGTTCTGCACCAGGCGTATCAAAAGGAATCGCATTCTCCTTTTTTGCTACTTCTAACACTTTCTCTCGTGGTACAAATAGAAATTCAGCATCTGGGTCTATAAATCTCTTAATTAGCCATGGACACACGATTCTTTCCACTTTCGCTTTTTCTCTAGTAATCCACTTCATTATGAATCCCCTGCATTTTTAAATACACTAGGAGACTTGAGAAAATATCAATTAATTTGGGCATTAACCCCATATATAAGTAGAGATCTTGGATTAATCCGCATTCTTAATAGGGAATCATAAATAAATTAGAAATTTGCAGATAAGGTTCCTCATTCATGATGAATTAATCTTAAGTTTTCATCAGTAATAGTAATATTAATGACTTTAGTAGGAAGAAATACGTAGGAGGAACGATGTTTTATGGGCACAAAATTACTGGGATCAATGATCTTAGCTACGGCGGCTACAATAGGTATCACAACATTAGGCATTTTTCTGATAGGAGAGATCTTTGGTGGAATACCTATTCTCCTGTCCTTGCTCTTTGCAATAGGCTTGGTAATATTTCAATGGATTATTGCTCCAAAGATTATACAATACGCATTCGGATTAATACCCGCTGAAAAAGCCGGCTTGGGATGGTTAATTGAGAGCGCAGAGAAAATAGCTAAGAGAACAGGTATGAAGAAAGCTCCCGAGGTTTATGTATCTCCTTCGCCTATAGCTAACGCTTTCGCGTTTGGAAATGTTTTCTCGGGAAAGAAAATAGCTGTCACAAAAGGTTTATTAAATATACTTTCTGAAGATGAGGTCGAAGCTGTAATTGCTCATGAATTGGGTCACATAAGGCATAAAGACATAGAGATAATGATGGCACTATCAGTTTTACCAGCTATTTTCTACCTCCTAGCAAGGTGGTTATATTATGCAAGTTTCTTTAGAGGCGTAACTAGAGGTAGAGGGTCAGAGAGATTAGTATTACCCCTAGTAGCGGCGTTAGCGTTCTTCTTTTACTTCGTCGTATCGATATTCATGCTATGGGTAAGTAGGTTAAGAGAGTATTATGCTGATCAGAATGCTGTGGAATCTGTGGAGGGCGGAGGGATTAGACTAGCGAGAGCATTAGCTAAATTAGAGTATTATAACTCTCAAGTGATTACTCAAATACGTCCTGAGAAATCCATCATTGCATTTAAATTTTTGATGATAAGTGACCCAGAGAGAAAGATTCCGAGGTATCCTGTAAGCAATGTTGATGAATTAGTTTATCAGTTAGCATCGAAAGAAATTACGTTTTCAGAATCCATATCGGAGATCTTTAGATCGCATCCATTGACTCCAAAGAGAATAAGGAGATTACTTAAATTAAGCGGAATAATCGTAAAATAACACGCAACTTTTTTCTCAAAAATTTTTATATATTACGCAACACTCTTTTATTGCGTATATGTTTAAAAATTCTCACTGGACCAGGATGATTCTCCTAGACGGAGAAAACTGGTTCTAGTGACCTTTATTAACACAGAAAGGAGAGAATTATGGCACGCGAATGGCATGTGACATTTGAGGGTGAAGAACCTGGCACTGCAGATGATTTTATACTAACATTCACAGATATGAAAGAAGTTGTAGGTAATTATCTAGGATTAAAGGAAGTTGTCATGAAAACCTTAGCTAATCTTATTAAAGCGCATCAAAATTACAGCGCAATTGGCAACATTAAGGAAATTCAACCACCTCCAGGAGAACAAGTAAATATACGCGGAGTTTGGGCCCTACTTGGAATAGATAAGGAAGGCCTTAGATTCGGTTTTCTCTTCGTAGCTATGAGGGAAGGATCTATCCTAGTTGGAGTATGGCCAAAACCGTATGCTGAAGCAGTTAAGCAGAATGAAAGACTTTTAGGTGGCGTGATTAACTCAATGTTAAGGGATCCTGATAATTGGAGAAGAGTGGATGTTATTTTACCACTCGAATAGATGC
>JAHKLF010000188.1 GCA_029856615.1 Candidatus Njordarchaeota archaeon | reverse complement strand
TGGAATTATAGGTAGTAACTATTGAATTACTATTTGTAGGCTTCTTCTTGAGATTTATGGCTTTTCTTCTAATTCCTTGATGTATCGGGAGATTTGCTTGCTTTTTCTATCTCGTTTTTTGGGTTCATTAGCTTTATCATTAATAAGATTAGGGGGTAATGATAATACCAGCAGTGATTGTAAAGGTAATTCCGAAGCCTAAGTTCTCTGGGGCGAAGATATGGGAAAATGCTAATACGCCCATGAACCACGTGACAATTACTATAACTAGGGGAACTTTTGCACTCGTACCGACAAATATTTCTCCAGACTTAAATCTAGCTAATTTTCTTGAATTGCTCATCCATGCACCAATAATTAGTAGTGCGAATGATATTGAAATCCCATAAATTAAGAGAAAAATAACAAAAATATCTGAATTCCTAATGACCGTTCCATAGGCCGCTAATAAGCCGATTGCAACACTACCAATACAAGAATTTTTCCAGATTAATAAATATATCTCTTTATAATTCTCTATACGCTTCTTAGCAACGTAAAGAGCTTCTCTTAGTTCATAGTTATTTAATTTAGGATGGAGTCTTGTTCGTAGCCATAAACCACCAAGAATAGCTGTCGCAATGACCAATCCGGCAGCCACTCCCCTATGAGTCCCTACATTATTTACTTCTGGAGTATAAACTTCCTTTTTCGTGCCATTCCAAACCAAGTCTAATAGTTCTGAGATATTGCCTTTGATGACCTCAATTTCATAGCCGTCTAACCAACCGTCCTTTTTAATATTAATGGAGAGGTTTATCTCGGAATCATTCACTCTGAAAGATAAATACCACCAAAACGAATCTGCTATATAGTAATGCCTAGCACTAAACTCAACGCCTTCGAGATCCCTAAGAACCTTCTCGATCTCATGATAGTTCTTGGGCATAAAAACTGGTAACACAAAGCGTTTTAATGTTTTAAAAGATTGTTTATCAATAGATATAGATAAGTTATAAGGCATCTTAAAATTAATAATTCCTTTAGCAATCTCTACTGGATCGAGAGTCCATATCAGGGAATCTAGTCGAAAATAAACAGCCTTTGACTTATCTAATCCAAATTCTTGGATCATATCATCAATGATTGTGTGGATAGATTCGTTATTTACAATACTCATTATCTCCATACCCAGTAATGACCCCGTATCATAGATCCATACATTCTCTCTCATCAATACATCATGGTCAATAATGAAGAATCCAATGGTAGTAACTAAAAATAGTAGAGTTAGTATTCTCAAAAATGAGGCTTTATCCATGCTAATACCCTACCCGCACCATGGAGAAATTACCGTGTCATGATTCATCTCTGAATTCTAAGTATGTAATAGCTAATAACTTATTTAAACTTTTTAAGCTACCCCTCTAAGCTTTTTAAAATCACCAAATCCTGAAAATTAAGACTGCTTAGGGCTCATGAGTCATGCCTTGCGCCAAAAATTATAGCTTGTTTTCTATTACTTAGTTTATCCTAGAAGTTTGCTAAGAGAATTAAAGGAAGTCCATCAACACACGAATTAATTACTGTTTTCCCTCGTATTTTCGACGATTTTGTAGCCGTACTGTTTCATTACTTTTAAGAAGTTATCAAAGTTTTTAACAGATATCATTGTTGCCATATTTCCTATTTTTAATAGGCCTCCACCTTTTCCTGATTTCTCGTCTATATCCATGTAAATGAAGCCTTTTATTATGTTTCGCGGTATAAATATTGTTTTATATAATTTTCTGATGTAGAGTCCTTCTTTTGTTATTACATAATGCTGGATTGTGTCTAGTGCTACGGGTACAACCACAATTGCTATGATGAATACTATCAGGGTTGGTATGATTAAATCGAAATAATTTAGTATTGGTGTTGCGAATCCTTCTGGTTTTGCGATGAGATGCGCAATGATTAGTAAAATGGGCGATGGGAAGAGGAATGCTAAGGCAAATAATAATGCTAGTGTTATGAGAATTGGGGATCCGAATTGCCTTCCTTCGATGCTTGCTACCTTATCTATTTTAATTAACTTTACATGTTCATCATTCTCATGAGTTCCCATGAGTGAAGATATGTCGTGAATAAATCTTCTGGGGTTCTTCATGTTTAGTAATAATAATGTACCTCTAAGGGGGTATAATAGATCGACGTTTAATTCACCATATCGCTTTATTAAAACCAGATATTGCTCACGACCACGAAAATCCCATGTAATATATAAAAACGCTCTCTCAATATCCGAGTAAGGGATTCTCTGTTCAGCGTATTTAATAATACCCCAGGTCCTCATGATTAACTCGCTATCGGTTAAAATGTATTCCCCAGGGATTAAGAAAACCATGCCAAACAAGAATACTAAGATAGTCATGAAAGCAAATCCGCCCACAATTGTAATTGAGAACCAGTCTAGTTTTAATCGGAGAATATTAAGGAGGTATTCTCTAAATATAGTGATGAGGACCCATGCAAAGATGAGACCGATCACAATGATTGATATTCCTATTATCTTCATCGTAGGTGTACTCCTTGCTTTGTAAGCAATATTTACCAATAGAGTCGCCCCGTATAAATTCTTTAGGCTCTCCTCTTATTAATTGTTGCCGTGTATATATCATGTATTTGCTTCCGCAGTATTTCATCGTTTCGCTTTAAGTATTACGTGAACTTAAATTTCGCTTCTGGACAACTCGCTACTCGCCTTTTAATCCCGCAAATACGAGACCGAGCTCGATTCCTTCGCAGGTAAAAATGTTTCAATAGTTTGGTAAAGGAGCTATTTAGTTCGCTATTTTCTTGATTTGGACTTATAAGACGCGGTTTGAGATTTAAATCTCTCAAATCTAATCTCTTAAGCTTAAATCGAAGAAGCTGCCAACTAAATAGTTCCTCTAATTAAATTACAAAATGCTTTAGAACCCATTAGTCAATAATAATTCATCAATCAATCGCGTTTTGGAAAGGTTTTTCTTCGCCTTTTGATAGGAGGTTATTCTTCAATTATTCCACCTATATTATCATTTTTAAATATCATTTCCATTCAAAATTTAGGTCTTTCTGAGACCGGATACTAAGCAATCTAAATTCTTTAATAGCCTTTATCCTTTGAAAATTTATTAACACACCATTTAGTCTATATATTGATCAATTTTTGTTGGTACTCCAGCGCTTTTGTGATCAAGATGATTGATGAAAGTCGATTAAGGAGGTATCGTGAGAAAATATTACATATTGAGAGGAGAATATCGCAAATCGAAGAGTGGACATTGAATTATACTGACGAAGATTTTATTCGAGATGAAAAAACTAAGTTAGCTGTTTATAAAGCATTTCAAGAAATAGTTGAATCTATTATGGATATAATAGCCATGATGTGTAAAGATATGGGCATTCCGCCAAAAGATGATTACACAAACATAGAAACCGTAGGAAATTTAGGAATAATAAATAGGGAGCTTTCAGAGAAACTAATAGAGGCTAATGGTTTAAGGAATAGGTTGGTGCATCATTACAATAAGTTGGACGATAAAATAGCATTTGAAAGTATAAAAGAACTATTAGAGCCGATATTAAAGTTTGTAGGGGTGGTGGAAGATTGGATAATGAAAAAATTAGAGAGATAAAAAAGCGCGTTGAGAAAATATTTGACCTCCAGGAAGTACACTCCATCCTAGTCTTTGGTTCCCTTGCTAAGGGAGAGATCAGCGAAAGAAGCGACATTGATATTTGTGTGATCGCACCAGATGCAAAAAATAAGGAAAGACTTGCGAATAAGATAGCTGGGATGTTGCCTAAGAATTATGACGTATGTTTATTTGAGCTATTACCTCTTTACATGAAAATCGAAATTATAAAAAATCATATCATTCTCTACACAAAGGATAAACTAGAACTTTACGAGTACTTTTACC
>JAHKLF010000187.1 GCA_029856615.1 Candidatus Njordarchaeota archaeon | reverse complement strand
TATGGCAAAAATAGGGGAATTTCAGCCCTTCACTGTGTGTTTGGTTAAGGATATCTTAAAAGTGCTGAATAAGCATAAAAAAGAGCTAATCCGGGTGAATGCTGAAAGCTTAGCGCTTGTCGTCATATCTCTGTTGGTATCTATCGTTTGTCTTATTACTTTTATGCCCGAAGATACTCAGAGAAAATTTGCAGCGATGATCAAGAGTATTCTAATGCATATAGTAGAATGGAGCATGTCTAAGACGCTAATCTCTGTTCCCTTGTGGACAATGCTAATAGACTCATTAAGAACCCTGATAATTACCGCTGAGAATATGAGAGAGGATTACTATACAATTATCAGAGATCTATCAAGAGCGGTAGTAAGGGAGGACATTGGGGCGATTAGAGAGGCGATGCTGATGAGTATTCTAAGGGAAGTGAGTAAGAGGTGATATTAAATGACTGAGTCTTATGTGGTTAATCTTAAAGTTATAATAGTAGGTGATTTTGCCGTTGGTAAGACATCTTTATGTAGAAGATATGCAACTGGAATGTTTGCGGAGGATTACAAACCAACTATAGGAGTGGATATATTCACTAGAAGGGTGGAAATAGAGGGATTAGGCACTGTGATCTTGTCTATTTGGGATACTGCGGGTCAGGAAAAATTCAGAAGAATGTATCCTAAGTACTATAAAGGAGCGAAATATGGTCTCGTAGTCTACGATATTACTGACAGAAAGACTTTTGAAAGCATACGAGAGTGGGTTGAGACAATAAGAAAACACGCTGGTGATATTCCGATTATGTTAGTAGGGAATAAAGCTGACTTAGAACCCTATAGGGAAGTCAAAAAGGAGGAGGGGGAGGAACTGGCTGAAGAGCTTAATTTAGTAGGTTTTATTGAGACTTCGGCTAGAACTGGAGCCAGTGTAGATGAAGCATTTGAGAGACCGATTAAAGTAGTGTTAGAAAGAATTGAGAGTGAGTCATCATTAGAGAAGAGTTAGGTGATAGAGATGTCAGCAAAAAAGAAGAGAAATAAAGAAGAAAAAAGTGAAGTAGAGGAAATACCCGTAGATGATATATTAGCTGTGATATCTGGCGAGACACTAGCAGAGGAAAAAGTTAGAAGAATAGAAGAAATCCTCAAGGATCTTACTAAGGTAAACAAACAAATAAAAGGCGCGATGTTAGCCACGATGGAAGGTTTCCCCGTTGCTACGCATCCAAAGAAAGTTTTTAGAGAAGATGCACGAATTTCTGCGGCTATTGCGGCTATTTTCGCCACGTCTGAGAGGAATGCTCTTGATTTGGTGAATGAAAATATACAGTATGTTGCCATAAAAACTTCAAATAGGTATATCTTAATTAGATTAGCTGGTGAAGATTATATCCTAGCAGTAATTACAAGCGAGGATGCAAAGCTTGGTATTATATTGCGTGATCTAAAAGAAGCGGGTGACAAGATTAGGAAAATAATATAAATCTGGTGGCCAATAGATGATTCCGGATAAATTTAGACGCTACATATTTCATAGTAGAAAAGAGATTCTCTTAAAAATGATAAAAGGAGAATTACGGGATGAGAAAGAACTATACTTAAGTTTCACTAGAGCTCTACCAGCAATTGTATCTCATGGTCCTGCTGGTTTAAATGCGTCGATCAAAATGATAGGTTTCGTTTTGAAGGAAAAATATCTGGAGGAAACTTTGTATAAGATAAAAGAATTTGTAGAAAGAGGCAAGAAGAATTCGCTGGATGTATTAAATTTTCTATTAAACTATATCTATAACGAAGAAAAAATAGATTTTGCTAAATTGGGAACGCTCGATTTAGCAAAGAAGAGAACGTGGGCCAATCTTAAGAATGGTGGAGAGGCTATACTTATTTTCTTTACGCCTCCGTCTACGTCTTTTATGGTGGTTGCCGACACCGAAGTTCACACAGAAGGAATTTATTTTGAATACTTTAATGCGCTTCACGACCTTTTTCACGTATTTCCGCGAGCAGGAAGAATTGTTGGAAAGCATCCCGCTTATATTTTCAGGATTAAAGAAATATGGGATAAATCAGTCGATAGTTTTGGTGTAAAAATATACCCATAATCTCTCTTTCTTGTGATGTTTAATGACTTCTCACATCGAGAAATTTACGAAAGCACGCAATGTCATTAGAGTTACAAGAGAATCAGAAATTCCTCTCGTAGGATGCATTGCTTATGGCCTAATTGATAGAGGGACGAACCTAATACAAGTCCGACCAATTTCAACGTGTCCTCTCTCATGTATATTTTGCTCAACAGATGCGGGGCCTAAATCTAGGCGCAGACAAACTGAATATATTGTGGACTTAGATTATCTTGTGGAGGGATTCTATGAGATTGTAAAATACAAGGGGCCCTATAGGATAGAAGCTCATATAGACACTGTGGGGGATCCACTTACTTATCCAAGGATTGTTGACCTTGTTCACGAATTGAGTGATATCAATGGAGTAGAAGTTATATCAATGCAGACTCACGGATTACTACTTAACGAGAATTTAATCGAGCAACTAGATGATGCCGGATTGTCAAGACTAAATTTATCAATTGATGCTATGGATCCAGAATTAGCTAAAAAATTGTCTAACACGGAATACTATGATGTGACACGAATATTAGAATTGGCAGAATACATCTCTCGTAATACTAACATAGATTTACTCATTGCTCCCGTCTGGGTTCCTGGGTATAATGATAAAGAAATCCCAAGAATCATAGAATTTGCATTAAAGATAGGTGCAGGTAAAAAATGGCCTCCACTTGGAATTCAGAAATATGTACCCCACAAAAGAGGGAGAAAGCCAAAAAATGTCAAACCACTAAGTTGGAGAAAGTTTTATAGAGTGTTAAAAGACTGGGAGAAAAAATACGGAGTGAAGTTGATTTTATCTCCAGAGGACTTTGGAATTCACAAAAGAAAAATGCTGCCCACACCATTTAAAATTGGTCAAGTGGTAGAGGCGAAAATTGTTGCTACTGGGTGGTTAAAAGGAGAGACGATAGCAGCAGCTAAAGGTTACGCTATAACGATAGTGGGATCCCCGCCTTTGAACATCGGGGAAAAGATATCAGCAAGAATAATAAAAAATAAGCACAATATATTTATAGGGAGACTTCATTGATACGTATGCATGTATCCTTAAGAAAGTTTTAATACGTTTTGTCATCATTTTAATAATGACCACATTTTGGTACGAATATTAAGGGTCGTGCACAAAAATGAGTAAATTAAGTAAAACTCTAAAAGCAATTACAATTCTATTAAGCTTATTACTAACGGCTGGAAGCACGCTCATAGCATATGACGCTCAAAGATTAGCGAGTAGTGGTGTGGAATTTATACCTCCTCCGCCCGGAGAAAGAATTGGAGATTACGTGGTATTCAACGTGAGTATTCGGATTAAAAACACAGGGTATTTCTTTGACATATATGATGTGAATATAACAATATTAGTTATAGATGAGGAAGGCAATAGACATGCTAAAGACTCAAAAGTGCATCCAGAACTAAAATTAGGAGAATCAGCTTTACTCACGCTGACTCTTAAAATCCCCGCGACAGTCATAGATGAGTGGAACGCGGGTAATATAGAACTTTACTGGAAATTGATATTCAAATTCTGGTTTGGCAAGTACGGATATAAATTAATCATGTTTGGTATCGCGGGTAAAGGTTCGCTGAGAGGGGAATAAAAATGGGCAAGGCTAAAACAATATTAAACGGCATAATTACGTTCATCACATTGGCAGTAGCCCCCATATATAGTATTCAAATCTTAGAACGTTATGGCATAACAATACCGAATTTCGATGCACAAACGGTTCTCATTCTGGGAGTAATTGTGACTCTATTTACAATTATTTCGGGTCTTACGGAACGGGGAGTAGGTGCTGTAATGACATTTATTAAATATCTTGCTTCGGC
>JAHKLF010000186.1 GCA_029856615.1 Candidatus Njordarchaeota archaeon | reverse complement strand
GTTACTATATATAGCTATCCCATGGGGTTGGATGAAGAAACAATATCCTTATATTCAGCATTAATCGGTACACTCTGCGCAATCGCCAGTGGGATCTTTAAAGAGACTCATCATATTAAAATGGAGGTAGGAGAAGCGGAGTTACTATTAAGAATGGGAAGCGACTTTGTTCTAGCAATTTTTAAGAATAAATCAATTCCAGACACTAGCATAAATATCATAGTCCCTGACATTTGGAAGACGATCGAAGAGATGCTTAAAAAACGCGGATGTACGATGTTTCCTCTAGAAGAGAGAAAAACTCGATAATAAAATCAAAGAGGCGATTAATGATATAATATATCCTATCTCAAAAATGAGAAAAGATATTCATAGGATTCCTATTAACTCAATATTAATCCCAATTGAAAATTATCGAGAAGTAATGATTTCGAAGGAGGCTAAATTATGTAAGGAAAAGTGCGGAATAAATGTTAAGAAATTTTTAGATCTTCTTAATGGCCTTAACACGCTCAATGATATAACCCTAGCTATGAATCTATTCTATGATAAAATACTCGAATGTGCCGAGCTATTAATGCATGGCGGCTTAATAAGTGAAGCAAATGAAAATTACATTATACTTCTTTATTATTATAGATTACTAAATGATCTTTCCACTTCTTTGGTTAAATTATTTGGGAAAATAAACTGGAGAAAATTTGCACAAAAGCTTCAGAGAAAGCTATTTAATATGTCAATAAAAGATGTAAAAATAGACTATGAAAAAGGTAGAGTTCTGTATGAGTTAATTGAAAATCCAGAAATCAGGTTTAAAGTCGCAAAATTTGGGTTGAGAGAGCGAGATATATCGTCAATAATCAGAGTAGCGGAGGAATTAATAGTAGAACTTAGGAAATTTGCAAGTGATCTTCTTGGAGAGAAAATACCAGAGATGGTATATCAGGGGATAAGACAAGAATTAACTAAGAAATACAATATCAGGATAAAATAAAACTTGAGATGTAATCTATACCACAATATGCTTTTTCTCATGAAATACATATTTAGTAAAATTCAATAACAATGATAATATAATAATGAATATTAGAATTAATCCTTGGGGGCGAATTATTGATGAATTGCGAGGAACTTAGAGAAAAAATCAAATCTATGAGTGAAATATTACCCAGAGATTCAAGAAAGCTAGTTTTGGATTTCCTCGAAGGAAATATGCCTACATTAAGCCCAGTTATGGAGAAAGTTAACGAATTCTTTCGTGAACTCAAAGATGAAGAGAAGCGGAATCAAATAACAGAGCTAAGTATAATGCTGTATGAGTACTTTAAATCATGCAGTGTGCAATAATTTCCGTAAAGAATGTAGTAATTTCTATTTCACCTCAATTCGCATATCTGGAAATTTTGATGAACTAGAACTAAATCCTTAAGATTACTCTTGAGAACATAGATCTTTATGAAATGATTAGATTTCCAATTGTACTATACATGAACAAATGCGAGTCATGGAAAAAAGTATGGTTAACTGAAGATCATAATAATTCTTCAGCATATTTCAACGCTAATTCAATAGGCTCTTTAGCATTTTTAATTAGAATGTCTCCGTGACCAGGACATAAGATATCGATATCTAATGTTAAGAGTTTCTTGAGGCTTTCTACAAGATTTTCGATATCGCCTGTTGGTAAATCTGTTCTACCAAAAGATCCATTTGAGAACACAGTATCCCCGCTTACAAGTATTTTGTATTTAGGGACGTACACGCAAACGCTACCAATTGTATGACCAGGGGTATGAATGATTTTTATCTCTACGTTTCCCACTCCTATGGTCTCATTGTCTTCAACAGTCTTAGTGATGTATATGGGGGCTATTTCACTCATGCCAAATAGTAAAGCTACTGTATGATATGCATCTCCGCTTTCTAAATATTTCCTTTCATTTTTATGAATCATTATATCAAATCTGGCGAATTCTTGGAGCTTATACACAGCACCTATGTGATCAAAATGCATGTGAGTAAGCAAAATCTGCCCACGCTTATTTTTGATACCAAGTGAATTGATCGTTTCAATAATGCGCTGAGCATTCTCTGGAAGGCCAGGATCTATTATCAGATACTCCTTGTCTCCAATAATTATCAGCGTGTTGGAATTAAATCCTTGGCCTTGAAGAAACTGGACATCATGTGCGATCTTAAATATCCGCATCTCTAAACCCGTGATTATGGATTTCCTGGATGCCAGATATTAATTACTAATTCCTTGGATTCATATTAAGATTTTTTATTCTGCTTAATATGAATTATAGATAAGAAACATGTAAGGAATCAGAATTAAATAATTAGCTAAATTCTGTTTTCTTCAAACTTATAGTATAAATGGGTATCGAGCTAAGCAGTAAAATTGCATATAGGAGAAAAGGTGCCAATGGATGAATTTTACTAGCAATGTATGCGGATACCATAGGTGTCAAAATATTAATTATGGATCTAATGGATGAAATTGTGCCAAAGACTTCTCCCCTTCGATCTTCTGGTACGTATTTTAAGAATATTGCTTCGTGTTGTATCCACCATAAGCTCTCCCCTAATCCTAGAAAGATGAGAGATACTACTATTAAAACTAGTAATAATAAGTGTGATCTAACATATTGGGTGATAAAGATTAAAATGCCAGCTAAACTTGAAATAACCAAACTTATCATTAGTATAGATAATTTCTTATGCTTCTCTATTCGCTTATGGAGTATTGAAGCTAATCCTCTAAACCCGGTATCAAAGGCCTCAATGAACGTGATTGTGATAATCGTGAATCCTAGAACATTGAAGAGATAATTCAGGAATATAAAGCTAGGTGTAATGAAATAACCTGTAATAATCACTATTTCGGCGATTGATAAGAATAATAATGGACCTCTAAAAATCTTAGCCGAGGAGCGTTTTTTCTCCGTTTTTAACAGGACTTTTTCGGAGGTATCGGGTATGTGGCGAATCACGTATAGCACTATTAAGGAATGTAATATTGCATTAAATTGGAATAATTGACGCATGCCGCTTAAGGGGTCATTTAATATCCAGAGATAAATCCCCATAATGATGATAGAAAATAATTGCGAGATATATGGCCAGAACATATGATGCCTATAAGCTATCTCTAATTTATCAGAGGGATATAAATCCTTTTCAATTGTTCTGTAAGCAACGAAAAACGGGGAAGCAATACAGTCTAGGACGAAGGCTATAATGAAGTGTACTGGAGCACTAGCCAGCGAGTATATTATATATTCAATTACGGCAAGAGAATCGATCACTATGATGCAAATTTTCGGCGAAATTTTGATGTCAAGCAACTTGCCTACTATATATTTACTAAGGGCCATTAATAGATAATAAATAGTAAATAGAAGACCTACTAATTCTAAGCTAAACCCTAATAGGTACATATATATCGGAAAGAATACGTATATGGATAAAGGAATAGATGAGATAGAATAATATATTATTAACTTCTTGGCTCCTATAGGTAATTCAGACCAGTCTCTAAGGACCATTTTGGCCACCAGCGATGCTCTATGGTATAGTAGAAGAGCCAATAAGAGAGAAGCGTTAAAACGCCATTGCATAACTAAAATATAATTATATGGTTTTCCCGCCATTATTATGGCTTTTTATAATTTCTTAATCTCAAGTACCTTATAAATGAATGCTAAAATATCTGCATATTCTTTAACCCTAGTCTCGGGAGTAGCGCCAGCGTGCCCACTGACCGTCTCTGTTCTCAAATATATTGGTGCCTCAGCATCTTTCATCCTGGCAACGAATTTAAATGCGTGAGCTGGATGTACTCTATCATCATGTAGGCCAGTATATACTAAAGTGGGAGGATAATTAACATCGTTTCTGATATTATGATAAGGCGAATATTTTAGGAGATATTTTGCATCTTCTGGATTATCGGGATCACCATATTCGGGAACCCATGCTCTGCCG
>JAHKLF010000185.1 GCA_029856615.1 Candidatus Njordarchaeota archaeon | reverse complement strand
TGAAGAAATCAGCGATCTGCTCTACAAGGATTCTCGTTGGCTCAAGAACGAGAATTTTTTTGGCTAATCCTTTTTTGAGTAGATTTTTCGCCCAAATTAAACCTATTAGCGTTTTTCCAGTTCCCGTAGGCATTACGATTACGGCTTGTTTATTTTTAAACGCTATCTCTGAAGCTTCAATTTGGTATTCTCTAGGCGGCAATTTGATTCCTGATATATCAATTTTTTCTTTCTTTTTCATTAATCTCATCTAAACGAATTTTGAGCGGATGGATTTTTTATTAGTGTCTCTTAAAGTAATAATATTGAAATCGCTTAGCATGATCGTATCATTTTTAAATAAGGTTTCTATTATTAAAAGTTGACAGTTAAATAAATGAAGCATGGTGATAATTATGAGAAAAAGACCTATTCTCGATTGGGGCACATATAACGGTTTGTCATCTCTCCCGAATGCGATGATTCTTGGAATGAGGCTAACGGAAATACCTCCAAGAGTTTTTTCAAGACGCGCAATGGATGAAAAATACTTTAAAGAGTATGGAGAATCCTGTAAAGGAGTATTCACAACGGTGACTGCTCATGCTCCTTATTACTCATTAACATCTGAGGAGAAGAGTACGTTAAAGCAAGTTGAAAAAGCAATGACGTCTGCTATAAAAATGGCTAAAATCGCTAACGCTGAGATCTTTAATCTACATATAGGCTCTGCTCTTGATGATAGAGATAAAGCAATTGATATGGCAGCAGACATGGTTAAGAGGATACTCAAAGTTGCTAGAGATATCCGTATTTCTCTCGAAACAACGTATTCTCCAAAATTCTTAGGGAGCATTGATGATATAAAAGCGATTATCGAAAAGGTTAAATCCGACAGAGTCACTATCTCGCTTCAGTTAGATAACGATTTCATTAGAGAGTTAGAGATATACAAAACGGGAAATTTTGCAGAGGCAAATAAAAAAGCCAATGAAGAGTTTTGGTACAATCTATTTAAGAAAGCCTTACCATTAGTAAAGGGATACCTTTCTTTAAGATTTGCTCAAGTAATGGGAATGTACCTTAAGAAGAAGTTCTTTGTCAAAAAGCGTGTACCATTTGGAAGAGGGTTCCCAGATATAGGTCCATTAGCACGAGCTATTGCTAGATTTGTCATCAAAGAAATCTATGAAAAAGAATTGCCGATAGAGGTTCACATAATTTATACGGGGTTACCATATACAAAGTTTAGAGATTCTATAGAACTGTATAATGCAATTCTGCGAGAATTTGCGGAACTCTTATAAATAATTTATAACACAGTTATACTTTAAACGCAACTTCTTCAAATATCTTTTTATTCAGATGCTAGCATTCTAGCATCATTATGTAGTAGTATAGTATGAGTATGATTGAGAGTGAAAAAGATGGCAGATCGCGAAGAAAGAAAATTATTAATGGAAACACCGTTACCAGAGCCGCTGGTAAGAACATTTATACGTCAAGGATATCAATTTGTGGGCAGATTAGCAGCATATAAGCCGTGTCACTATTTTAAAACAGCTCTAACAGATCGAATCTTTTGTTACAAGTATTGGTTCTATGGTATTCCAACGCATAGATGCATCCAGTGGACTCCCATTTTAGAATGCAATTTAAGTTGCATTTTCTGCTGGCGACTGCATCGAACGGATATAGGTCTGCCCCCGTTTAAAGGAGATATAGAAAAAGTTCCATGGGACGACCCGGATGAATTGATCGATAAAGTTATTGAAGCGTACTTTAAAGTACTGAGGGGATACAATCCGAAGTTTAGATCAAAAACAGATAGAGAAATTTGGGAAGATGCGATGAATGGCCCAAAACATCTAGCTACTTCCCTAGATGGCGAACCTACAATGTATCCGTATATTGATGATCTCATGGAAATAGGAAAGAATAAAGGAATGACAACTTTCATTGTTTCAAATGGTACTTTCCCCAAAAGATTGGAGTCAATGCACACGTTGCCGACTCAGTTATACATAAGTGTTGTTGGTCCCGACTTCAAGACATGGGTAATGGCAACTAGGCCGGTATGGAATGCAAAAGAGCAGTGGGGAGCTTTGTTAGAGACCTTAGAGCTATTGCCATCCTTACGTACTAGAAAGGTCTTCAGAATTACAGCTGTTAAAGGCCTAAATATGGTTAACCCTGAGGGATATGCAAAGTTAATAGAAATCGCAGAACCCGATTTTGTTGAGGTGAAGGGTTATTCTTGGTTAGGTAGATCTAGGGATAGATTATCCAAAGAGAATGTCCCAAGAATGGAGGACATAGATTCATTTGCAAAGAGACTTGCTGAATTAACGGGTTATAAGTACATTGATAAAATAGAGAGAGCTAGGATATCTCTTCTCTGGAACGAAAAAACCCCGCTATATATTCATCCGCTTAAGTATAAGGGAGCAAAAAGATAAATTGTACGGAAAAAGATATGAGTAGAGAATATCATGAGTCGGTCTCGGAAGGGCCTATTATGATTATTCATGATAGGTTTGGTAGACCCGTAAAAAATTTACGTATATCAGTGACATCTAATTGTAATCTAAACTGTTTTTATTGTCATAGAGAAGGAGTATATTCTTTTTATCACTGCTATAAAGAGCTACAAAGAGCTCGGGAATTATCTCCAAATGAAATAGCGAGAATCGTAAAAATCGCTGTTTCCTTTGGCGTGAATAGCGTTAAATTGACGGGAGGGGAACCCTTAATTCGAAGAGATATTCTAGAGATTGTAAAAAATATATCTGAGATAAAGGAAATAAGAGATCTCTCGCTTGTCACGAACGGACTTCTATTAGAGAGCTATGCCTATAATCTAAAAACATCTGGTTTAAATCGCATAAATGTGAGTCTCCCAACCTTAAATCCCGAGAAATATACGTGGATAACGGGATATAAGAAAAAGGATGGTGTAGAAAAAATCATAAGGGGTATTAAAAAAGCATTAGAAGCGGATTTAAACCCTGTGAAGGTTAACATGGTGGTTTTAAGGGGCGTTAATGATGATGAAATACCTAAACTAATTGACTTTGCTCGAGAAACTGGAGCGGTTCTTCAACTTATAGAGCTTCAAGATCCAAACGGGTTTAACTCTAGTTTTTTCAAAAAGTATTTTTATCCTCTGAAGCAACTTGAAGAAAAACTGGAGAAAGAAGCCAAAAAAGTCATTATCAGGGATTTTCAGTACAGAAAAAGGCTTTTTTTAGATGACGTAGAAATCGAAATTGTCAGACCAATGTTTAATTCTAATTTCTGTAAATATTGTAAGAGGCTTAGAGTAACTAGTATTGGAGAATTTAAGCCGTGTCTCATGCGAGATGACAATCATGTAGATTTTTCCTCCTATTTGAACAAACCCAACGAAGAAGAAAACCTAAGAAAGCTTTTCATAGAAGCTGTTAGGAGGAGAGAACCTTTTTTCAAATAGGTGATTTCAATGAAGAGAGAAGTTAAAATAATAGATATTACACGAAAAAAGGATGTGTATCGGGAAGCGACAGCAATAGGTAGAATAAAAGTAAGACCAAGCACATTGAAGAAGATTCTCGAAGGAAGCATTGAGAAAGGAGATGTAATCACTATATCTAAATTAGCAGCAATAATAGCGGTAAAGAAAACGTCGGAAATATTACCATTTTGTCATCCAATACCCATTACAGGCATTAATGTCGAAATTTATCCTACAGAAGATGGTCTAGAGGTAAAAGTAAATGTTCGGACAGTAGCTAAGACGGGAGTTGAGATGGAGGCGTTAACGGGTGTTATGATAGGTCTGCTGAACATTTGGGATATGATAAAGAAGTATGAAAAGGATGAGAAAGGTCAGTATCCTCATACGGAAATTTACGGAATACGCGTTATCTCAAAGATAAAGGGTGAAGTTGATGATAAATAAAGTAGCAATTATAAGAAAAGGCGATGTGGAAATTTCCAAATTATTAGAGGCAATGAAGAGGGATCCAAATATAAGAGAATG
>JAHKLF010000184.1 GCA_029856615.1 Candidatus Njordarchaeota archaeon | reverse complement strand
GTGTTGTTTATTTAACCTGATTGTTGCGGGTTGATTACATGTTTGAGGGATTCATTGAGTGGATTAGATCCCTATTTGGCGCACATCCAGTAATGGCTCTCTTTATTTTAGGATTATCACTTACTGCATCCCTAATTTATACTATCATACAGCTCATTTTAGTGGATATTAATAAGGTTAAAATTTATGGTGAGAGGATTAGAAAGTGGCGTGAAAAGTACAGAAGAGCTATGAGAACAGGCGATCCCAGGTTACTTAGTGAAGTTCAGAGGGAAAGTGATATCATTAATCGTTTGCAGTTAGAATTATCAAAGGAGACTATGAAACCTATGCTTGCATCTTTTCTCATGTTTTTGGTCATTTTCTGGATTATCACGGCTTCTTTTGATGCTAGAGTGGCTGTTATTTTACCATTTAAATCTCCAGTGACGTGGTTTGGGCCTGTGAATTATACAGAATATGATGGCCAATATTTATCAGGCCTATCTGCTTTTTGGTGGTATGTGTTAACATCCATAAGTTTCTCATCACTAATAAACATTTGTCTTAAAATAACGGGTCGTCGTCCATATTAATAGCCTCCATCATTAATCGCATTTTTCTCTTCTCAACATTATAAGTCGCACTCACCAGTATCTAGGGTGTTCAATATGCCTCGTGCGCTCGTGGCAATGCTTAGGAGTCCTAGAGATTTTCTATGGCGATTTAAATTTGAGGAACTCAAGAATCTAGTTATTGCTGCCAGATATGAGATCATCGGGGAGATTCTTCAAACAAGAGGGTCTCCGCATCCTGCAACGTTATTTGGCAAGGGGAAAGTTCTCGAAATTAAAAAAATCATTGAAGAAACTGATGCTGATGTTGTTATTACATACAATGTTCTTAAGAGCATTCAAAAAGTGAACTTGGAAATGGAATTTCAAAGACAAGTGTTAGATCGTTATGATTTAACGTTACAGATTTTTGCTGAAAATGCTACTGATACCGTCTCTAAGCTTCAGATCGAGCTTGCTTCTATACAAAAAGAAATACCCTATGTGAGAATTGTGACGTCTCTCATCCATTTTCGTGATAGACCTTTCATAAGAGCTGGAGGTGAATATGGGTGGAGCCCCAAGGTAGCAGAGTTGAGAAGAAGAATGAAGAGATTAAAGGAGGAGATCCAGAAGTATCGGGAGAATAAGATAAGGCAGATAATGGAGAGAAAAGAAAAAGGATTCACAATCTCTTGTATTGTGGGATACTATAACGCTGGTAAGACTACTCTCTTTAACGCTCTAACTGGTGAAAATAAGCCTGTTAGTGATCGTCCTTTTACTACTCTCTCCAGCAAATATTCAAGATTTATGGGTTTAAGGAATATATTGCTTGTTGATACTATCGGTTTTGTAATCGATTTAGATCCCAGAATTATAAAATCGTTTGAGATTAATGTTGATGATATGCGTTATTCTGATATGCTGATTTTAACACTTGATGCTTCAGATCCTCCAGAGTGGTTCAACATAAAGTCCGAGAGCGTTATAAACTTACTAAGGGATATAGGTGCCCTTGTTCATAATAAACCCTTAATCATCGCTTTGAATAAAATAGATCGATTATCAGATAAAGTAGATTTAGAGACTCGACGAAATTCTTTAGAGAATATTCTAGATAAGCTTGAAGTTAATAAGGATCTTGTCGAAATTGTCCCGATATCCGCTAAGAAAAGTATAGGATTAGATAAGCTTGTATTGAGTATAAATAAGATGTATAAAAAGATTAGGTAGATTTGCTAAATGTTATTAAAGAATGCATTTATGGGCTCTTTAAGAACAATTTCGTGTCGTAAGTTCTTTCTAAATAACTCAATGATACTTTTTTCATCATAATCATGAGCCAAAAGCCAGCCTAATTTTACATAGGCGGTCTCTGGTAACATCCCATCTGCTGGAACTACTCCTATCTTTTTAAGAACCCTACCTCTCTCGTAAACATCTAACCTTACGGGTCCCCATATGCATTGAGTAGCCATAGCTATAATTAATCCCTCTTCGCGCGCTCTTTTAAGAGTAGGTATCAATACGTCTGGTACATGACCAAGTCCTGTTCCAGCTATTACCAAACCTCTATATTTAGCATCGATTAGAGTTTCAATAATTGCCGGATTCATATAAGGATAAACGTAAATTAAAGCTGTTTTCTCTTCAAAAATAGCATCTGCGTAGGTATCAGCGTTTTTATAAACACCACGTTTGTCAAAGTCTTCTCTTAGATAATTTATCTTTCCGTCTCTTACTAATGCTAAAGGAATATCTCCTATAGTTCTAAAAGCATCTCTTCTGCTACTATGCATTTTCCTTACACGTACTCCCCTATGAACAAGCGCTACATTATCATCTAGATTAGCATGCATACATACAGAAACTTCAGCAATGCTACTTTTACTGGCAACAATTACAGAATTAATTATATTCATAGCAGAATCTGAAGCTGGGCGATCGCTACTCCTTTGCGCTCCCGTTAAAACTACCGGGACTGAAAGATTAGCTAACATGAATGCCAATGCGGCTGCCGAAAACTGCATCGTATCAGTGCCATGAGTGATAACTATACCATCTGCTCCATTATTTATTTCTCTACTCGCTCTCTCAGCCATTTTGATCCAATACTCTGGCCTCATATCCTCGCTGAAAATATTGAATAACTGAATTGTAGTTATGTTAGCTATCTCAAAGATCTCCGGTACAGCATTTGCTAATTCATAGGGTGAAAAAGCTGGCTTGACTGCCCCTGTAGCATATTCGATTCTAGATGCTATTGTGCCTCCCGCGCCTATTATTACTACATTAGGCATTTCTTCAAGTTTCTTAATTTCTTTCGTAGGTATTTTGTACTCAACCTTCTCAAATCCAGTGACCCTAATTTCACGGATTCTATCGACACGAAATGCGACATTATACCCGTTATCAAGTTTTATAAATATTAGATCTGGTGTTCCTTCTGGTGCTGGAAGTATCATACCACGGATTTTTGTACCATCGACAAGTATATCTACTTTACTCCAGATTTTTGCATTACACTCTTTGAGAAATGTTAGCGCTTTTCCTGTATATCCTTCATACTCCTCAGCGCTCATTTAAGCACCTCTAATTTCTGAATTCTCAAGATACGAATCCTCAGTTCACCTTACTTATGGTGAAATCTATTCTTGTAATTCTCGTTAAGATTACTCTATTATTTATTTTTTAACAGAGTTTTAAAAACAATAATTTAAGTCATCATATACATTATAATGCTCAGTATAGTAATTATCAGTGCGGTCGAAATGCAAAATGACTTACCTCGTTATCTTGTTGATGAAATGCTTGGAAAAACTCTTAGATGGCTCAGAATTCTCGGTTTTGATGCCCTTTGGGCTAAGGATATGCGACAGACATATGAGGAGGATATAGATAATAGGATAATTCTGACGGCGTTAAATGAGAATAGAATTTTGGTGACAAGAGATAAAACATTAGCATTAAGAGCGATAAAATACGGCGTAAATGTCATACTGGTTCCCAATAATCTTGACGACATAACTAAAATGCTGATATATGTTCTCTCTAACTCGGGTATGAAATTGCAATTAATTCTCGATACGTTAAGGAAAATTCCTGCAAGGTGCCCTATTTGCAATGGAAGTCTCATCAAAATAAAAAAAGAAGATGTGAAGAATCGGGTTCCCCCAAGGGTATTTTTATTTAACAACGAATTCTGGATATGTAAAAACTGTGGAAAAATATTTTGGAGAGGAAGTCATTGGAGGCGTATAGAGAAAGTAATTCATGAGGTTTCATGCAAACTCGAAACTCTAAAGAAGAAAACTCCTAATGGGTAGATTTGATGCCCTTAAAGGAGAGGAAACCTATCCACCATGCAAATGCGGAAATCATATTTATTCTGGCGGAAGCTTCTCTTGAGCTTATACCTAAAACTCTTTATAAACACCCCGATGTAATTAGATATGCTCGATTTAGAAAGAAGAGAACAGATCGATTAAT
>JAHKLF010000183.1 GCA_029856615.1 Candidatus Njordarchaeota archaeon | reverse complement strand
GCGTTAAAGAGCATTGCTAAAAATAATGTCCGTGGGATAATAGCTACTGGAAGAAGCGAAGAGATATTCATGGTACGTAGACTTTATGGTATCAATTTATACGATTATTTTGAATCAATTAAGGTTCCTCCATTAGAGGAGAGCAAAATTAGGGAAATGCTACTAAGGTACCTTGAATCAGAATCTATAACGGTTAGAGATGAAGAGGCTATTGACGTGATTGTAAAAAAGTCTCAAGGTCTTCCAGTTTACATATGGCAGGTCATTAGGGAGCTTAAAATAAATAAAAGCGATCTCACATTGGATTTCGCTAAAAGAATTCCACAAGGTATGCTGGATTATGTAGACGATATCTTATGGCGAATTCTGGGCGGTAAAGAGGAGAGATACGAGGTATTATTAACATTCCTAATAATGACTGATTTCGTGAAGTATTCCGTTCATCAAGATCTTTATACATACATTTACCAAGTAGCTAAGGAAAGAAGGTTAAAGAGAAAAATAAGTCGAGAGGAAATTATGTTTGATCAAGTATTTGACGAAGCATCGAGATATCTAGCAAGAGAGGGGAGTGCATATTCATTTAGACTTCCCCATGATTCATGGGCTGATGTTTTGAGAGGCAAGAGTAACGGGCCAATGGCCCCCGAGATAAGCAAGATAAATATGCTGTACGACAGGGATGCAAGGAGAGAAATAGTAATAAATGCCGCTAGGAGAGCTTGGCATGAAGTAATTAAGAAAGTTGATGATCCCTTTAGGATCAGCGCTTTTGAGAGAAATATTGAATTAAACTTTGGTAGCGAGGTATTAAGAGATATTAAAGAGAGTCCACTAATGATAGAGGTATCCAGAATACCAGCGAGATTAGAGAAAGCTGGAGCTAAGATGCCATCATTTATCACAATGGATTCTCTAGAAATATTAAGAACGAATTTAGCTGCTTTAAAAGTGGCTTCTATAAAAATGTTAGCCAAGAAGATGGGGATATCTGAAAAGGAAACAAAAAACTTACTTGAAATATCAAATTTTCACACTCAATCTAAGAGAAAAGGATTCATATATTATAAAGATCATTACTTAGGCGCCTTAAAAAAGGCAGAAGACATCTTAAAAAGAGAGGGAGTAATTAATATAAAAAGATTAGCCGAAAGAATCAGAATTTTTCCAGAGGACTTGAAAGAATACTTAGCGAGAAAGTATATTATAGTTGATGATAAAGCGTATACGCTAGAGCATATAGAGGGTATGCTACTAAGAGAGCTTAAGGAAAAAGGAAAAGTAAATCTTAGGGAGTTTGAGGAAAGAAAAAGAATCCCGATGAAGATTCTTGAGAAATTTAGAGATAAGTTAAAGAGAAACGCAATACAGTCTCCTTATTCTGGAACGTACTATGCAATGCATGTAGTTGGAAAGAGGATCATGGAAGTACTTAAGAAACTCGAAATCAAAGGAATGATAAATATTGAGAGCGAAGCAAAAGAACTAGATATACCAAAAGAAATCATTGAAAGGGAAATTCAGAAATACGCTGAGAAATCACCAACAAAACTAGGATATTACTACCCAAAAGGAACAATAGAGAGAATAAAAAAGATAATTACTAGTGAGATAAAAAGTGAGAAGCCAAAGTCTATAAAAGGAATAGCTGAGCTTCTAAAAGTATTTGAAGAAGACATAGAGAAGATAATAACCGAAACAATAGAGGGGAAAGAGTACATAAAGAAGCGACTAAAGTATTTGATAAAAAATCCAAAACCAAGAGAAATGAAGAAACTGTCGGAAATATTTGAGAAACATGAGTTAAATTATGAGGAAAAAAGACTACTAGAGTTAACATATTTAATTCTTGGCGCAACAATAGATAAAAGCTACATAGAAAAAAGCGAAGAACTACTCAAGGAGTTAGTTAGAAAAATTGATCAGGAAGGTATATTATCGCTAGATGATGTCCAGAAATGGCTTAGATTACCAAGAAACATTATAATGAAATTATTCACCATTATGGAAAAAGAGGGATCTATAAAACTAGATCCCTATATATACAATCTAATATGGCATGAAAACTACGTAACTACGATGGAATTCCTGAATAAACACATTAATTCCGTTGAAGATATAGAAAATCTAGCAGAAGAATTTAGCGTAAGAAAGGATGTCATAAAAGAATTTATTATAAGAGCAGGAATACATACAAGATTCATCAAACAATCGTTCAAGAAGAAATTAAGAGAATATACGAAACTTAAATTATATGACAAAACTGGAGAAATTATAGCACTAAGAAGAGATGGTGTAGATATTTTTGTGAGAGTAGGTAACGCTCTTGAAAAATTGAGGAAAGGAATTCTTAGTCGAATATTACGTGCTCCAAGTATAAAAGTTGAACCAACGTATAAAGCTCTCTCATTTAATATAACTGATTTTGATTTTCATCCTCAATTGGATCATTATCTAGTTATAAGCGCGAATATCCTTGAAGAGTACGAACTGTATGAATATACTGAAGATTCCTGGGGCGGACCAACAGAAGAAGAACTACAAGAGGTTCAGCGGAAACGAGAAAATTTAAAAAAGCGTGGCTGGATTTACATAAAAAGCTTTACACGTAGCCATATAGTGAGATACGAGAAAAGCATTTATGACGAAGACGAAGAGCCCTACGAAGAAGAAGAATATACAGACTATTATTCTTTATGGCGAAGAAAGCTATACTGTCTATTCCTATTAAAGTTTGATAAACCTAAGAGGGAGCATCTTGAAGAAGGAATATATCAATATACATCCGACCTTTCTGAGGACTTACCTATAATATCTATATCTTGTAGTGCTAAAGGCCAATACATTGCAATAGGAACAAAAAGAAAGGACATCAAAATTATTGATACTAAGCGATGGAGAGAGATAGATAAAATAACATGTGATGATACACCAATAAAAGTTGAATGGGATCCTAACGGTAAAAAACTGGCAGTAGCTTATGAAAACGGATACGTTGATATATACAGCTTCGAGGTTCATGAAAAAGAGAACGTGCGAAGTCACAATTTACGATTATTATTAAGACTTAATGCTGGAAGCGCACCCATGTTTTCTTGGAGCCACACTGGCAGATTTTTGGTTCTCGCCAATTCGGAAGGCCTCGTACAAATTGTGGATGTCGCTAAGCTGTCAAAATATTACTCATTCAACTATGGAGGTCACATATCCCATATTAGTTGTAGTCCATATGGATACGTCCTAGCAATATGCGGGGGTTCACTACAACAAAAGTCTAGAGAAATCACTTTTTTTGATATAATAAATAGGAGATATTTGGCAACTCATAAAATTTCAACTCCTGTAGTCCAAATGATGTGGTGTAATGATGGTAGATCTCTAATGACTTACCACTTAAAATCATGGGAACTATGGGTATGGGAATTTAAAACATAACTCGCACCATGGGAATAATAGACTCACCAAATTTTAAAGATACCTGAGAACACATATCCCGAGATGATAATATAGAAAATTATTTGGACACCTCAAAAATGATTCACATCCCTACTCTGTTAACATTTTATTTTCTTTAAAATTCGGCTAAGAGTAATATTTGTTAAATAGATAAGAAAACTTAAAAAAATTAAGCTCATTAAGAAAAATTAGAACAAAAATTTGAACTCACTAAGGCTTCAGATTCTAAATCATTAAACTATCAATGGTGTTCGTCTTTGCGAGACAACATTGCTTCTACACTAAGCGAATTAGAAAATACATTTAGCAACATTCAAGTGGCCTTCGGCGATTACGGAATAGATCTTTCCTCAGAACCCCTAGTTAGCATAAATTATATAGAATTCAATGAAACAGGCATATTATCCAAGAAACTGCGGATTAGTGAACAAATACCTTCCCCGCTCTTAAGCATCAATATTGCCCTTAAATACTTAAAGGATTATATAGATAAACTTCCTTTTCTTGATTCTAAGGATTCTGAGAGATTATATCAGGCCATTTTGAGAGATCTAGATAAGATAAAATCTCTCGTCAGAAAACT
>JAHKLF010000182.1 GCA_029856615.1 Candidatus Njordarchaeota archaeon | reverse complement strand
TTCTAAAGCCTATAGGAGGTTATATGAAAGTTTCTCAGATGTTTTCGCCACCTGGGGAGTATTCTCAGAACGTCTTTCTGAGTTGATAATAACGATGTTTTCAATGGCTGAGGATTTCTCTAAAACCGCAGAAACTTATCCAGAGAAATCTCTAGCTGTAATAGTTTCTGGTCAGGCATGTGAGGTCTATTCGACCATTTTGACTACTTCAACGCCTCCAGAAGATGTGGTCAAGCTTTGGTCAGAACGAATTATCACTCTCGCAAGGAGAATTAAGGGATATATGGGAAAAGTAGCTGGTAAGGGAGCATCAGTACTGCCATTTCTTAATTTTTATAATGCATTATTGTTTGCAAGTACTTTTCTCAATGCAAAATTACACTTAGACGACTTCGCTCAATATGCTGTTAAGGGTGTTCCACTGCTAATCCATAGTAATCCTATTACAATTGTATTAACCAGAATTTGTATTATTTCAGCAATCTTAAGCCAATTTGGTGTTAAAGGAAAATACTTCGACATGATGGCTTCCCTTTATCCTCTTGTCACATTTGAACACATTAGAAGACTCTATGGAAATCCCGAAGATACTGAAACGGGCTTATTTATATCCTTCTGGTTAGCTGAATCCGCACACGTACTATCTAGAGAAATCCCTACAGAACTAGCAAGGGAACTCGAAAAGGTAAAGAATATTTTCCTGGAAGAAGTAAAAACCAGAGGAGCTTCACCGACAATTTTTGATATGCTCTTAAAAGCGCTGACCAGCCACTCTAAATAACTCATATTTTCCTAAGGAGAATCTAAGGAACACACATTACTTCTCTCCTAGGATCTTCGAGAAGCATGAATGTTGTCATGGGAAATGAACAATTTACTATATAACGTTAATGCAGGATTACCTAAGTTTCAAGCAAGGTAATATCAAGGAGCGCAGTTCTTATTGAGAAGAAAAAGATTGGAAGGCAATAAAATCTAGAATTATAAGTTAGGATACTCCGCTTTATGGAGAGCGATCTTCGCTTAATGTTTCTTTGCGCAGCGAAAGATGAGGCTCTGGATCAACATATCTAAAGATTAATAGCCCTAATAATACGAATACTCCAGCAATGACCCCCCATAATGCTGTGATTTCTATTGGGAAATTCTTATCAACGAATCCAGTTATTACGTATGCCAACGCTTGCCATATATTCAAAATTATGCCGTCAAAACCGGTATAAATTCCAGCTCGGGATTCCCCAGTTACAAGAGTATCCCCTTCTATTATATTAGCTAAGATAACGTAATTAAATAGCCAGTATCCAGATAAGCCTAATGCCCCTACGATCATTAGGGATAACCCGAGCGATTGCTTTATGGCGAGTGGGAGAAAATCTAACGAATATAGCAAAATGAGGGCGATTCCTAGTGATCCCAGTGAGATGTACATAGACTTCTTTATTCTATACTTCTTAGATATTATTTGCCATGCAAAGAAGAATATCATAATGACTATCATCACTATTATTGCAACCATTAAATACTGGGTACCATAGAACTGAAGATACTTCTCTAAGAACTTCAGAATAAGCGTTGTTAGCATTATGACGCCTACTGATAAGATGCCTCTTGAGAAGATCCACGCTACATAGTTTCTATTAGAAATGACAATTTTAAGCTCTTTTAGTATTTTAGGTTGTTCAATGTAGATTTTTGGTTCACTTATCCTAAGATAAGCTGGGAGATAACAGAGAATCTCAATTATAGCAAGTATAACTATTAACTCGTACCATATCTGACGGTTATACATTATAATCAATGGCAAAGCGAACGAGCCGCCCATTCCAACTATATTCCCAAGCAAATTGAAAATGTTTTCGTATCCCGACACTTCAACTCTCTCATCTGGCCTCGTTATCTCCGGTAACCATGCTTGATATGGGGTTAAGAGATAACCATAGAAGAAGTTGAATGCACTAGCCCATATAGCCTCCCAGACAAATAACATAAATTCAGAAGTCGTACTAATGAATAATTCAGGAGCAAAAAGCATTATGAATGAAATCCCTAGCAGAATTGTTCCACTTATAATAAATGGTTTTCTTCTACCAAGCTTAGGATGAATCGTTATATCACTAATATACCCCATTGCAAAACTTGAAATCGCAATGGCGCCCTTACCCAAAGCATTAGCTATACCGTTTAGCACAGGATCAATCTTGTATAATTGATCGTACAGATAATAAGTAGCTAAGGAGAATATACTTAACAGTGTTGTTGAGCCAAACCGCCCCATGCCGTAAAAGATCTTATCTACGCGCTTTAAATTAGGGTGCTCTTTCATATCATCCCCTTTAAAAGGAGTAAAACTATTACACAATATTCGCTTTTAATAATTTTTACTTCTTTATAAATTTAGTAGATTAATTTGAGAAAAGCCATAGTTCTCGGCTTACTTATACGATAAATAAACTGTACTATACAATGAGAATAGAGCATTTGCGATCGTCGCTTCATGCTTCCTTAGCAAGAGAGTTTATTTCTTAATTGTGAGCTATCTTAAACTTAAATTTCTCTTACTGAGCAATGACATAGCTGATTGTAGAATCTCTATTTGTAAAAGTTTAAGTTGATAATTATTGTATTATTTTCAAGTAAGATACAAGGAAGATAATTAAATTTTAAATCAAAAACTGGTGGTGTTGAACGATGAAGGGAAAAGTGGAGTTTCTTTATCTAAGCAGACAAGATATTGAAAATCTGGGAATATCAATGAAAGAAGTTATAGAAGCCGTTGAGAAGTCTTTTAGGGAACATGGATTAAAGAGAGTGCAGATGCCGCCAAAACCAGGCGTTCATAGCCGTCCAAACGCTTTTATACATGCCATGCCTGCGTATGTTCCTCAGCTGGAAGCTCTTGGTATGAAATGGGTGAGTGGATACCCACAAGCTCGCAAGTATGGATTGCCCTACATAATGGGTCTGCTTATTTTGAATGATCCCGAAACTGGGGCACCTTATTGCGTTATGGAATGTGGTTTAGAAACGGCCATGAGAACAGGAGCGGCTTCGGCTGTCGCCTTTAAATATCTGGCTAAAGAGAACGCTGAAAATCTTGCAATTATTGGTCTGGGAGAGCAAGGTAGATGGCAATTAATAGCTTTAAATGAAGTAATGGATATAAAGCAAGTGAAGGTCTATGATATAGTTAAGGAAGCGCAGGATAAATATGTAAAAGAAATGAGTGAAAAAGTGGATGTAAATATTATTCCAACTGAGAGCGCAAAGGAAGCTATAATTGATGCAGATGTAGTCATCACAGCTTGTTCTGAGGATGTCAAACCTTTTATTGAAAAAGATTGGTTAAAAGAAGGGGTACTATGTCTTCCACTAGAGCTAAACCTAGCTTATAAAGATGAGGCAATATTTTCAATGGATAAAATTATTGTTGATGATTGGCCCCAGACCCTTGAACACGTAAAATTGACTGGTCGAAAAATTCCAGAGCCCTACGCGGAGTTAGGAGAGATAGTTGCGGGTAAAAAACCAGGTAGAGAGGATGATAAGGAGAAGATATGGGATTCAAACTACGGACTAGCTGTTCATGATGTAATTGTCGGTAAGCTGATATATGAAAAGGCCGTCAAAAAAGGCGTCGGAATAAAACTTGTACTGATGTGAAAACGCGGTTCTTTAACTTCATTTTATTCCCAACAATTTAAAAGAATGAGAAATAGACTGATGTAAAATGATAGCTATCCAACTATGCTATCTTATGATGATTTTTTAAAGGTTATGTTTCTTACGAGGCCTCTTCCTTCACGTGGATCATTTCCAAGATGGGCAATTTTCGTGGCGAAAGCTACTAAGGCTGAAGCTTTGCCATCCAAGAAGAGTTTTACTCTTTTCATTAAATATCTATTCTTCGCCATTTTAACTAAAGTGTAACGGATATTTCTAATTGCACAGTTCTCCAAGACTTCTTTGAGATCCAATTTCAATCTAGTGAAAGTAGGACTTAGGAGAGCTTCTAAAGAGGGTACAGGTGGATAATGGAAC
>JAHKLF010000181.1 GCA_029856615.1 Candidatus Njordarchaeota archaeon | reverse complement strand
GAGAGATTATGATCTAGCTATATGCGGCTACTAGCATACCAAAGTACGTTGGACACTCATAAACCGTGAAGATTAGCCTCAAATTGATTTTTCTCAGAACGCCATATAAAATTAACAATTGCCAGAAACTATCAGGTTTTGCTTCCTCAATTAGCTTGGGTGACAGCTCAAGCAATTTCTCTAGCTGATTCTCTCTAACGAACTGATTAATCAAATCATCAAATTCTTTAGCTTTTTCACTATACCCATAAGGTCCCTTAGGATCATGTGTGTGGGCTTGATCGGCACTAGCTATAAAAGCAACTCTTTTGCCTAAAGTCGCGGATACATCAGCTATTAATTCCCCCAGCTTAACTAAATAGTCCCAGATGATTTCCCGAGATGGCGTGATTACAACAATAGGGGGTAATTTCAATTTCTGTTCCTCATATGTTTTATTAATAAACCAGAGAGGAATGATAGTACCCCAGTCTAAGCACATTTTTGAATGTTCTCCTTCTGCAACACCATAGTTAACAGCTACTATTGGTAAGTTTTCCTTAATGGCTCTATCATAAATAGACCAAGCGAAATTTCTGTCGCACTCCGCTTTTATACTTATAGACCCATGCTCTGTGCCCCACGTTCCTTCTAAATAGGATGTCACGATCACGCCCATATGTTTATGAATTCTTAAATTATGTGGCGTAGCTATCACGATTGAATCGGGTTTTTTATCAATTAATTCCTTGGAAAATCTATACATAGCGTCCATGAGACGCTTGCATTTTTCGTCCATATCAGGATTCAGTACAGGAACAATTTCATCACCATGTGGCGCTATGCCTGCGAAAACTACTGGCATGGATTAACACCAATTAAAAATTTGAAAAAAGAAAGCAAGCGGCGTTTATTCTTAATTGAACAATTAGTTACTTAATAGATTATATGAAGTTTCGGTATCTATAGGCATCGAAAAATACAATGAAGAAGATTTAGATGCTTCAAAATGAAACTTATTTTGGCGAATTCTAATATCCGAATAAAGAAATAAGTAAGAATGTAAAAATACCTACTTAAACCTTAAACTTCTTAAAAGTATCTCCTTGAATGTTTCTTCCCCAGTCGGAGCCTCATATTCAAATATATCCCATTCTATTTTTCTTAGTAATTTTATTGTCTCACGAACTTTTGGAGGAAGTTTACTTCACATATAACGTGACAGTATGTTCATAATATTTCTCAACATTGGATTTATAGAATCCACTGAACTATCATCATCAGTATCATCCATTCATCCGTCCACTTTTACCACACGTGATGCATGAAAAAGACGTATCGGGAGGAGATTGATTGGAACGATAATATCGTGATTGAGAATCGATAATATTGGGCGTAATATTGTTTTTCATGATTCCTCCCATTTCATTATCTTGACAATGATAGACAATGAGAAAGCGGAGCATTCAACGATATATATAAGTGCGAATAGGAAAAGATATTTAGGCAGAATTATGCCGATGAAATTGTGTACTTGAATTGTAATTATTAATACGGGATCGCCAAAATTTGTAAACTGTATTGGATAAAGCAATTCGAATGTGTAGCTTTCCCATCTCCAGGTTTCGATAAATATGCTTATGTTATATTTCGCTGGCACTATAGGCATGGCCTTCGGTTTTTTAGATGATTCTGTTAATTCATGAAGTCTTGCGTCTAAAAGATAATCAAAGGCGTCAGTTGTAAAGGTCACGTACATTGGAATATTTCGGTTTCCTCTTACTACTACCTTTAAATAATACACCGGTAACCATAGTTTCATAATTGATGGAATTCTATTTGTAATATTCACTTTATATCGGTAAAGGAACCCAGATATAGGACCTACCCGGTAGCTTATTTTAAAGTCAATTAGATCTCCTACGCATAAATATATTGGGGTTCCCGTAATGTTTTCCCTAGTAGCATTTTCAACAAGAATATATATGATGCGCGTCAAATCATAACTATTACTATGAAAAGTTAACTCAGCGCGTCCCATGAGGCTCATAATTATATGGGGTGAGTATCTCATCCTTATATATACTGGGAGATTCTTATTATGAGCTTCACTGAATAAAAAATCCCCGTAACCATCTGCAAACATCGGAATAAGTCGTATGATACCCCTTTTAGATGTTAAAAGAATCTTAAGTTTATGGATTCTAACGACTATTACGCCTGCGTTTACTTTAATTAATATATAAAGCGTTAATATAGAATCACAACCGTTTAAGCGTTTTAATAAATCTTTGAAAATAATAGTGTGGGAAATGTTCACAAGCGTTGAAGTCCCATGTATCTTAGTCTCATTTCGGTATATAAGGAGTGCCCTATGAGTGTCCCACCATAAAGTTGTTAAGCGGAACTCGACACTCACTAATTGCTGAAGGGTTTGCGCTACGAGGTAAATCGTCATATTTCCATCAAAATTCATAGGAATATTAAGGGGGATTCTGAGACTAAAGCAACCGCTATATTCACTGAATATTTCTTCATAACTTTTATTCACTAAGACAAGTTCGTAAAGTGGTTTGCTTTGCCCTAAAAATTCTATTCTAGGCTTATATTCATGCTCTCTAATACTTGCATTTACTATGATGTCATGCTTTGTTATTGTGTAAAACCTTAAGGTTATGAGAAGAACAATCGACTGAATTATTAATATTAATGCAAACCCTTTTAGCAATCTCTTTGAGCTTATAGTCATAACTTACATCCCTAAGTCTAACCATAAAAATACAATAATGCGTAAAATCTGGTAATCATAGTATGCTACTATCGATTTTAATTGTTATATTTTCATTATAATATGTAGTGAAGTGGAGTAGTCTTTTTATGAGAAATTAATGATAAACCAGAAGGTGACAGTCATTGAATATTATTTCACCGCATCAGTTAATTAAGCCTATCATTGGACCCTCGAGTTCTCACACAACAGCACCGATGATTATTGGTTTTTCCATAAATAGGCTTCTATATAGGAAATTCCTGGATGCAGAAGAAGTAATCGAGAATTATGGCAATCGCGTAAGAATAATTGTTGAGGATAAAAGCGAAAGGAAGATTTTTGAAGGGCTTAAAACAAATTATGGATTTATATTAGGACTATGTGGGGCCTTTTTTGATGATCTTAATGTTCTAATCGAAACTAGAAAACGTGTATTTAAATTATTAAAGTCAAAGAGGTTCGATTTTATTTATAAGGAAGACGCAAAATTAATTCGTGCAAAGAGAGCTGCGTACGCAATGCAACTTTCAATAAATGATAAATCCTTAACTTTTTATTCTATGGGAGGAGGTATTGTGGAGGTTGATTTCTCTCATCATATGGATCTCTTTAATAAATTAAGGAGCCTTGCTTGTAGCGAGGAATTCTGGCCTTTCCCTTTATGGCTTTATATCCCAAGTATATTACCAAGAAATATTCATCATCCCTTAGATTACTCTCGACTCGATGAATTGCCTGCAATGCTTAAAAGGCTTTCCATTCGCGATCAGTATCCAATGTTTGGCGAATATGTATATGAAAAGGAGCAAATCTTTTTAGATCACTTAGGCGAAATATTAGGCGTAGAGTACAATTCTAAAGACATATTCTTAAAAGTATTGGAAATTATGAAGAAGACAGCAGAAACTTCGCCAGAAGACGAATATCTATTTGATACGCAATTTATCGAGAATTTAGGAAAAATAATAGTGGATGATGAGCCCATCACAAGAATGTTACATTACGCATCCAATGTAATGCAGAGAGTTGTGGGCGGAGAGCTAATAATTGGAGCACCCACAGGGGGAGCTGCTGGTATAATTCCCGCGGCATTATTAAGCTTATATGACTCCATGAAAACGAAGAGTGATTGGGATGATATTTTACTTTCTCTATACACTGTAGGATGTATAGGGGTATACTTAGCAAATAAGATAACAATATCTGGAACTATTAGTGGCTGCCAAGCTGAGATTGGCGCTGCTCTAGCGATGGCTGCGGGGGGATTAATAGATATAATGCTTAAGGATAATTG
>JAHKLF010000180.1 GCA_029856615.1 Candidatus Njordarchaeota archaeon | reverse complement strand
TAAGTGCTTTGCTGGTCTAGTATTAATAGTTGGAGTTCTGAGTCCGATACGCAAGAGCTTGCTATACGACCATCCAACACAGTATGGAATAAACAAGGAATGAGGGAGCTTATGTATATGGATGTCACCTGAGAAGTGCATCTTAACATATACGGATGGTATGATTTCTCCTAGAATATCTTCATTTTTAAGTATTTTATCAAGTAAATAACCAACAAAACTACTATATGCTAAATTAACATTAGCGTTTTCATGAACTAACCAATCTTTTTCCCGTACATAATCTTCCTCAATTCTCTTTAGACCTATTACCATCAAAATCACTAGAGTGCTAGCATCTTAAGAATAAAAAATAGCGTGCAGAAGTATTTTTACTTTTTTAAGGATAAGCAGTATGAAAATGGCAGTTTTCCTTGATCAGAAAAAACACTAGTGGCGTATATTCATTAAGAAAGACATCATCGCAAACTTATAGAGTAATTTAGAGACATTTTACTCCTGAAGTGCGCTTTTCAACAATTCCTCTCAGATTAGATGTTTTCATCGACGACACTTTCTATACTGTGGACCTTGTGCAGTTAAAAAGCTTTCATTTAGATTCTCATCATTCTAAATTAATGAAACAAGGAATTAAGGAATTTGAGAAAAAGGAATATTATTGATAATTGGAATATTAGGAGAAATGAGCAAGAAATCTCAATAAAACTACGAAATAGTAATGTTATTTGTGAAGAATAATTCCTTTCCTAGCCAGCTTCTGGATAGACATTTAGAATAGGTAGGTGATGGTTAGTTGTTTCTACTGGTACTTCTTGACTTCCTGAACTACTCCAACTGCCACTAGTTGTCCCATATCGGGCCGTGAGGGCAACCACCCCCACGGTATCCCGTATTGCAAAGCGCCCTAGTGGTGGGAATTCGCTGTATTTTTCAATGACGCTTGGCTTTATCGGTTCTAGTTCTACTAGTGCATTATCTCCTTTTTTAATGAAATTCGGGCTTTCTTCTAATACTTCTCCTTTTGGTCCGTACTTCTTTAATAGTTGTTTGAAACGTGTAGCTACTTGCAACGTATGTGCATGCATGACTGGTGTATATCCAGCAGCGATGCTTGTCGGGTGCCATAGGACAATGATCCTCGCAATGAAGGATCCGCGTTCGGGTCCAACAACGCTTGGCGGACTATCTGTGTGTCCAATAACATCGCCTCTCTTGACTTCTTCTGCCGCAATGCCCTTTACATTTATACCAATATTATCTCCAGGTACAGCTTCTGGTAATCGCTCATGGTGCATTTCAATCGATTGCGCTATTGTAGTTTTTCCTAGTGGTTCAATAATTATTTGGTCTCCGGTTTTTAGAATTCCCGTCTCGACTCTACCAGTAACTACTGTTCCAACTCCTTTGATTTTTAGGACTTTTTGGATAGGAATTCTTAGCGGTTTATCGACCATTGGAGGCGGTGGTTCTAGCGTATCTAGCGCTTCGAACAGAGTTGGTCCATCATACCAAGGTGTATTTGGAGATTTTTCTACAAGATTGTCCCCATACAATCCACTAGTTGGAATGAATGGTACTTTGTCAACTTTATATCCAATACCTGCAAGGAATCTTTTGAGCTCGTCTCTTATTTCTTCATATACATCCTTTGAATAATCTACTAGATCCATTTTATTTATACATACGATTAATTGGTCGATTCCTAGTGTCTTAGCCAAAATTGCGTGCTCTCTGGTCTGTCCTCCCAAGGCATAACCTGCTTCAAATTCATTTCGCTTTGCGGATACAACCAAAATGGCCGCATCTGCTTGACTTGTTCCAGTGATCATGTTTTTGATGAAGTCTCTATGTCCCGGGGCGTCAATAATTGTGAACATGTATTTTCGGGTTTCGAATTTGAAGTATCCTAGATCGATCGTTAGACCTCGCTTTCTTTCTTCGGCGAGTTTGTCTAGAATCCAGGCGTATTTCCAAGATTCTCTACCAATGGCTTTTGCTTCTTCTTCGTATTTTCTAATTGTTCTTTCATCTACAGCTCCTACTTTGTATAAGAAATGGCCTACCATTGTTGATTTTCCATGATCTACATGCCCAATGATTACGAGATTTATGTGGGGCTTTTTTCTTGCCATATTTATCTCCTCAAGGATTTGTATTTGGTTAGATGTGTTTGTATAGGTATTATATTTGTTGGATTTTAAATTAAATCGTTTATGTTTTTTGTTTTGTTTTAATATTTAATTCTTTCCGATATTGATGATTGTCTCATTTTAACTATCCTCATGAGAAGATGGGAGAAATATAATATCCATCAGAATAGACTTCACGTTAAATCTATGATGAAGGTTTTTATGCGAACTATGAATTTTCAGCTCCTAACATTGATTTCCGCTTATATATCCTAACTGAATATACTTTGATATTCTCTCTTAGAGAAATAAATAAATAGGTATAAGTATCTTGATTTGAGATAAGGAGTTTTAAAATAAGAGGGTGAAAAAATGTTTAGACCAGAACAATTTGCTGGATATGATAGATCAACAATTTTATTCTCTCCAGATGGGCGTATAATTCAAGTAGAATACGCACGTAAAGCTATGCAAAGGGGCACTATCTCTATTGGAATAGCATCAAAAGATGGCATCACATTATTAGGCAGAAGAAAATTAGATGTACTCATGCTGCCGAATAAGAAGATCTTTCAGATTGATGATCACATCGGTGCTGTTTTCTCTGGATATTCTGCGGATGGTAGATCTCTCATTTCGTTTGCCAGAGAGCGAGCACAAATATACAGGTTTGTCTACGGAGAGCCCATAGATATTGAGTACTTAGGACAAGAAATCGCGGATTTGATGCATACTTATACACAGTTTGGAGGTGCTCGACCATTTGGCTGTGGCTTGGTGTTAGGAGGGGTTGATCTAATGGGACCAAAGGTGATATATGTTGATCCTGGAGGAGCAATCATGCGATGGCTAGCTGGTGCCATAGGATACAACAAAGAGAGAGCAGAGAAATTCTTACGTGATGTAGCAAAGAGCAATGGAGGGACCTTCGATATTGATATTAAAGAGGGCATAATTATTGGTCTTGCAGCCTTATTAGTGGCATCTCCTCCAGATATAAAGCCGTCGGAGATAGAATTAGGCTATATCAAGAGAGGTGAAACATTTACAATAAAAACGGCGGACGATCCCGAGATGCAACCATTACTTGAGGAGGCCAAGAAGAGGGCTTCTGAGTGGGTAAAAAAGACTGGAGAAGAAACAATTGAGGAAGAGACCGGAGAAGAAGGCATGGTATGAAGTTTTTCATGAATAAGCACTCTTTTCTATTTAGATCTCTCATATTATTTCTTTGAGTCACTAGAAAAATATGTTTATGTTAAAGATGTACTATGGACCGAAAGTTTCTGTGAATTCGAGTTCCTCTTCTTCTTCCTCTTCGGGTATTTCTTCGATTTTTGCCCGAACTTCTGAGCAAACATCTAGAATTTCGTCTTTACCTTTTCCCTCCAACCAAGTTTTTATTTCTTCAGCTTTTTTACGTACCCAATTCGCTAATTTAGGAGATATTATTTTCTCGCTGAGATATCTCTCTAATCTTTGAGTATCCAGTATTCTTACGATACCATCAGATCCTAATACTACATCTACCTCTAGATCTACATATCTAAGGCCATCGGGATAAGGTTCAATAGGAGTATTTATGTTGACATAAATCCCTTTTAGTTCATTAGATACCGAGAAGTATGCTGTTATGAGTTTACTATCCCACAATCTGGCTATTGTAATTCCGTAATCTCCCGCTTCTTTTGGAGCTCCTATTCCATCATAGTATCCTCCGGGAGTAAAGCGACGGAACATTCTGTATTCTATGGCCCTGCTACTTTCGGTTATCATTACTACTTTTGCTGGTCCAAGAATGACTTCTCTTCCGTTTACTTTTTTGTGGTGTATTTTCAGTAATCTCTCCTCTTTAGGTAGGAGCTCACGTTTAATCATCCTTAAGACAGCATTATTTAAGATCTCCATATCTACATTGCTAGCTAAATATTTCTCTGCGAAATCAACGATTTTCGTCACATCGTTATTGAATGC
>JAHKLF010000018.1 GCA_029856615.1 Candidatus Njordarchaeota archaeon | reverse complement strand
AGATACTCTTCTTAAAGATGAAGAACTAAAAGCGATGATGAATGCTACGAACACAATCGTAGTTAGTTATTTGAAATATAATGATCACGGATGGGCTCATTCTGTAATAACTATGAGGAATGCAGTTAAAATCTTAGTCATAATCCGCGAAAAACTCCCCCCAAATTTAGTCAAACATAATCTTGGCTCTTTTGACGATGCATCCTTTGTGACTGCTCTCGCAGCATTCCTTCATGATATTGGAAATATGGTGCATAGAAACCTTCACTGGTCCCATAGTACATGGCTTTCGGAACCTATTGTATGGAGATACATCGATGAGTTCTACAACGATGAACCTTTAGACAAAAAATGGCTTTTATTCGCGCATATAGCTAATGCAATATTCAGTCACGATGAAAATGTGCAAGCTTTCACCATCGAAGCTTCTGCCGTTAAAGTTGCTGATGGATGTGATATAGCAGCTGGGAGGAGTAGGAAACCCTACAGTATCGGCAAAATAGATATCCACTCCGTATCCGCTCTGAGTATTACTGAAGTTGATTTAACGGAAGGCGAAAGAAAACCTTTACGCATTACCGTTAATATGAGTAATCCTGCGGGAATATTCCAGATAGAAGAAATTTTGTTACCAAAAATCAGAACTTCATTACTTCATGATAAAACCGAGATAATAACCTTGGTAAATGGTAAGACCCTAAAATTAAGAAGAAGTGCCATAATTTTATGAATTCTACTTCTTTCATGATACCTAAAAACTGAGATTCACCTACAGTATTAATGTTGCTACTTATAATCTTATCCCAGATAATCTCTTTTCACTAAAAATATTTAGTAAAATCAGTATAATAATCGACGAAAATCTCCAAATAGACGTTGTAATATGGTAGAGATAATATATGGAGATAATGACCTGAGGGATCACAAGGAAGCGGTTCTCATGAAGGTCAAATGAAGAATCCCGATTAAAGAAATTTGATAGTAATGTCTCTCATACTAATATCCTCAATAATTTTCTTTAATTGAGCACTAAACAATTTCATGCCACTTCTTCTCCGGTTCATATGGAATACTCTTAAGTTCGCCTCTAACATAGGCTTTAACTATATCTATAATTTTTCCTTCAGCTCCCGTTATAATCTCGATATTTGACTGCTGTAGATAATATCGAGCCCTTCTACCAATACCTCTTACGATTAAAACAGAAACTCCCTTTGAAATTAATAGTCTTGGGATCTCCCCTGGCATATGAGAGTTTATGCTTGGATTTGGAATTGCTTCGACATTTTTTATCTCATTATTCTCGATGGTAATTATGAGAAAATACGGTGCTCTACCAAAATGCTCAAAAATATTGGATGTTAGATCAGCTCCATCTGCTGGCAGAGCTATCTTAATCATTCTTACAACCCCTGATTATTTTCCATAAAGACATTACTCTGATAGATATAGGGAAATATATTTTTTAAGGTAATGTATTTTTAAGTAATATAAATTTAGATCGGTTTGCTCTGATGCAGATTATCTATATTCCTTATCTTGCTATTCTAATATGCTTTTCAATTAGTTTTTCGCTCAGTATTAAAGGATTCCTTAAGACAAGACCTCTAACAGCTTTATATAATGCTTTAATCTCCCTTTTCTTCTTAATGGCCACTATATCAATATTAGCGGAAAACTTTATCAATGATAATGTTATCATATGGGGCTTAAACTTAGATTACTTAGATTTCACGTTCGTTCTATTTTTAATACTAGGGTTCCTCACATGGCTTGTGGAAATAGACTATATAACGCATGAAGAGATGAGTAGATTACTCCTAATATTCGCCTTCATAGGAGGAATGATAATCTTAGGAGAATTGTACGGGAAGTTTCCTTTCGCAATATTCATTAATAGTATTCTAGAGATCACCGGATTAATCTTATTTAGCGTTCTAGCCATCTCCTATTTTGCTGATATATTTAGAAACATTCCATATACGAATTCTAAGAAATACCTTGGGGCATATCTGGCCGGTTTGATAGCACTAATTGTAGGTTTAATACTTATTGCATTAGGAGATATTTATTTGATTCTAAACATTAGAGATTTAATGCGCCTATGTTATGATTTTGGATTACTATTCGTTACATTAGGAGTAATCCCCATAACACTACTTCCAGCTCGTAATCCTATGCTTTTAGAAACAACATTAGCGCACCCACATAGCGCATTATTTGTGACTCCCGATGGCATCACGATAATGCACATTAAATTTAACCGCTCGCACGATTCAATTGACCCAACATTAATCGGCAGTGCTATAGCGGCTATTTCATCGCTCACTAAGGAAATCATAGGGAAAAAAGTTGAATTAAAAACAATCAAATTTGAGAACTTTAGCATTATTGTATCGCTAGGTAAAAGAATTGCGGGTTATATACTCGTTGAACGCCCTACTAGAATATTAGAAGAGATCTTAGCTAGAGCTGTGAAACATGTAGAAAAAAGAATAGAGCCTCTTGATCAAACCATACTCATCATGCGTAAGGATCTGTACAACGAGATTATCAGGGATATAAAGGAAATCTTCTCCCCGATAATATGATGAGACTTATGCTCTCCTTTCCGCGTCTAATATCTAGTCTTATTTTGTCAATACTTAGCGAAGATACATACTATCTGAAACGATGAATTTGCCTACTTTTTTGCATGGACATTTTTGCACATGAAAAGCTATTGTGTACGTTGAAATATTATGAATATTGCTTTGAGTAAAACAGTCTAATAATTTACATGTAAGACATATTATTAGATTCTATCTTATGTCACCTTATACGAATACAAATCTGTTCCTTATGGTGCCTATCTTCTCTATAGTGATTTCCACCACATCTCCATGTTTAATTAACTTAGGTTCGGGTTTCCAGAAATACCCAACACCAGCTGGTGTTCCAGTGGCAATTATATCACCGGGTTCAAAGGTTATTCCTTTACTCAAAATGTAGAGAATATCTGGTATCTTGAAAACCATTTTAGCTGTAGTTGAGTTTTGTCTTATTTCATTATTTACCTTTGTAACTATTCTTAATCCATGGGGATTTGGTATTTCATCTTTAGTTACAATCCATGGTCCGATGGGAGCAAATTTATCTAAACTTTTCCCACGTGTCCACTGACCATCTCTATATTGGAGATCTCGTGCAGAAACATCATTAAAAACAATGTATCCTAGCACGTAATCATATGCTCTTTCTCGGCTTATTCTTTTACCTTTTTTACCTATGATGAATGCTAATTCTCCTTCATAATCGATGAGCTTTGCATAATCATATGGTATCTCTATTTCTTCGTATGGTCCAGCTATCGCTGTTCTTGGTTTCATGAAAATTACTGGCTCACGCGGAGCCTCCCTCCCTTCCTCTTTTGCATGTTCAATATAATTACGACCTAGACAAATTATCTTTGGTGGTTTCTCGATAGGAGCTAAAAGTTTGACTCTGCTCAATGGAATTCCTTCCCATTTTCTTTCTTTTAGTGCACTAATTTTCTCAATAAGAAGATCAACCAAATTGTTTTCAATTAGTTCCTCTACTGTTTCGGGCAGATCGTCTCTTATTATGTTTGACAATTCTTTTCGATCTAGTATTCTGTTATTAAGAACAATGCCATACGATACTTTAGTTTCATACTCATATCTAACAATCTTCATAATAGCACCTATTGCTTACTCACCACAACTTTGTGAATTTTGAGAAATAATTAGCTAACGCATTTATCTATCAATACTCTGTGCTCTCTTTAATTAGTATTTTTAGTCCCACAATGCTTGAAATAAACATATAATCCGAGGTATGATGATTTGAATAAGAAAAAGTATGACGTCATCATCATAGGAGGAGGAATAGTAGGTGTAGGTATTGCGCGAGATCTCTCAATGAGGGGGCTAGAAGTAGCCTTATTAGAGAGATACGATTTAGCCACTGGTGCGACGGGCAGATCGCATGCTTTATTGCATAGCGGTGGCAGATACGTCGTCAAAGACCCCGTTTCGGCTCGTGAATGCGCGCAAGAAAACCTCGTGTTAAGGAAGATAGCAAGTCATATTATTGATAATGTTGGAGGACTATTTATTGGACTAGATGTAGATCCGCCAGATTACGCTGAAAAATTTATTAAAGGATGTAAAGAAACGGGAGTAAAATGCGATGAATTAAGTGTAAAGGAAGCCATTAAAATGGAGCCTAATTTAAACAAGAACGTCCAAAGAGCCTTTCTAGTAAATGATGCTCATATTGATCCTTTTAAACTAACTCTATTAAATGCTATTGATGCTTTGGACGCTGGCGCTAAAATTATGACATACCATGAAGCAATAGTATTCATCACAAATAAAAAAGATGTAATGGGCGTTCGTGTCAAAGATAATTTAAAGAATAAGTTAAAGGAGTTCTACGCGGACATAATAGTCGTAGCAGCTGGCGCATGGAATAGAAAAATTTTGAGCATGGTGAATATCAATATAGAAATTCTTCCAAATAGAGGAACTATTTTGGTTATCTCCGGTCGTATATTTAATAGAGTTATAAATCGATTAAGAATGCCGAGTGATGGGGATATTATTGTTCCGAGTTACGAAACAAATCTTTTGGGTACAACATCCGTGAATGTTTCAGATCCCGACGATAATAGTCCAAGCATTGCGGAAATTCGGACTCTTTTCTTAGAAGGAAAAAAGTTATTCTCAGATATGTCAAATCTTAGAATTTTAAGAGCATACGCTGGTCCTAGGCCTTTAATTGGACGCAGAGGCGGGCGAGAAGCCCCCCGCACGTTTCAAGTCTTTGACCATGAAGAAACTCTCCGAGGTTTAATTTCTGTCGCTGGCGGCAAGTTAACGACATATAGATTAATGGCAGAGAAAGTTTCTGATGTCGTTTCAAAGAAACTTGGTATAAGAGCCCCTTGTAGAACTCACAAAGAACCTTTACCTGGATATTACGATAAAAGAGATTTGGAAAGATTAATACGCAAGTGGAATTTCACTAAATTACCTATTGCTAAAATATTAATGAGATGGGGTGCTCTTGCTTCAACTTTTCTGAGCGTATCCACTTGGAAAAACAAATTAGTGTGCTACTGCGAGCTAGTCACATACCCAGAAATAAAATTTGCCATCCAAAGAACTTTTGCTAGAACTATCGGAGATATTATGAGACGTACTAGAGCAACAATGGGTCCTTGTCAAGGCCAAAATTGCACGTATAAAATATCCTCAACGTTATACGATACAATTGAGAATTATCATTATTACTTCATAAGAGATCTAAAATCTCATTTAAGAAGACGATGGGCTGGCATGAGATATATTTTAAATTCGCATCAAGCAAATCAAGCAGCTCTTCAACTGGCTCTTTTTAATAATCTAGGCAACTTTAACAAGATTTTGGTGGGCAACGATGAGTGAGACTATCGTGGATACCATCATTATTGGAATAGGAGCCGCTGGGCTTTTATCTAGCATATATTTAGCAAGAAAAGGGCAAAAAGTATTATGCCTATTTAAAGGTTTAGGAGCCACTGCTATGTCCTCTGGTTGTTTTGATATACTCGGCTATAGCTATAAGCGTAGTGATTGGCTTAGCTCATTCACCGAGGGATACAATGATCTGCCGTCTGAACACCCCTATAAAATATTATCAGAAGGCGATTTGCATCAACTTGATTCGATATTAAAAGAAGCTACAGTCAATTTAGGCGAACTATTTGATAAGTTTCTCTATGGAAATTATACTAAAAACGTTCTGATTCCAACAATTTTTGGTACAATAAAGCCTACAGCTTATGTTCAGGTGAGTATGAAAAACGCTATTCTGAGAGAAGATACAGATATGTTAATTATTGGTTTCAGAGACTTCTACGAATTTAATCCAAGGTTGATCGCTCACATGCTCAAAACAGCCCTTAAAGTATTCGATATTTGCAACATCAGAATAAATTATGCATACTTAAAAACGCAATCCTCTACAACATTTCCTAAAATCTCGTTGGAAACCATTGTGTCCGAAATAAAGAGCATATTGAAACATAAAAGAACAGACATAATTCTTTTCCCCGCAATATTTGATAGCATCGAAACGGTCAAGAAAATTGAAAAAGAGTTAAATATTCACATTGCCGAATTACCCTCCACTCCTGCATATAGAGCCGGGATAAGATTAAACTCCTTCTTAGTCAATTTAGCGGAGAAATATGGAGTTAGCTTAATACATGCGGATGATATAAAAGTAGATCTTGAGGGAAGAAGAATTACGCGTCTGAGAGTATTATCACATAATAGGATCCTCGAATATAAGGCACATAACTACATTATAGCGACCGGCGATCTGCTTGGAGGGGGTTTAGAATTATACACAGATCTAATATCAGGTGTGGCGCATATCAAAGAAACATTATTAGGATTTGAAGTCGAAAATGTCAGCATTGAAAATCTAACGAAACAAGACTTTTTCTCAAGAAATGGTCATAAGCTTTCTAGGATTGGTGTACGGATTAATAATTCGGCAAGATTAGTGGATAAGAATGGAAAGGAATTGGTGAAAAACGCTTATTTTGTTGGTTCAATTATCGGCGGATACGACTATAACGTAGAAAAAAGCGGATTAGGTGTTGTGCTAGTGAGTGTCTGGAAAGCTGTTAATGAAATATTTAGGGGTGAGTAAGAATGATGCATTATTTGGACATTTTAGATGAGATAAATAAGTGTCTGCATTGCTTGTTATGCTTACATGTTTGTCCTTTAATAGTCGATTTAAACCAAGAAATCATTTCCCCTAAGATCATTCAAAATTCTCTTAGAAATCCCATAAATAAAGTGTATGTAGATGATGTGATATATTTATGTTTGAAATGTGGTGCATGCAAGATAATATGTCCTAGAAATCTAGATATTACAAAGGCAGTAATTTATATTGGGAAGAGCATTTTCTCGGACATAACAACGCGAAAAATGCAAAAATAAATACTTTTTTATTAGCTCCAAAACAAGGTAACATGTATGATGAGCTATTATTGGAGTTTATAATGCGCTTAACGCGAGACACATTGGAAAGAATGCTCGATTATAAGGGCCCTCCTCCCTCACTGAGCACTAAATGGAAACCCATGACTATTGAGCAAGTATTAGATTTCTTCGCTGAAACCGAATTCAGCGACATCAGAATCATAAGAGGAAATCTAGGGGACGAAATCGATCTTTTTGTTAATGGAAATTGGGCTTTCTCTGTCATTAGGATTGGTAACTTATACTATGTAAGAAAAGTAGGTCTAAGGGGCGAGGAATGGATGGCTTATGCAACAGCAACTGGCTGGGCCATGCCTGCCGTTTTTATAACAGCTTCATGGTTTTGGAAGTACCATATCAAGAAATACGGATTATTTAAAACAATATTACTCGTTTTTATCCCCATAATCGCATGGTGGATGAGCGGTATAATCTCTGTAATGCTCTTCGCACCACGAATAGCTGAGAATACTTACTTGATGCTAATTTTCTCTCTATACTTAGGCTCGTTATTAGGATTCATACTTGGCGGATTTATTGGATTATTAACCGCTTTTACTATTCTGACTTCATTTTTGCTTCCGTATTGGTACTTTCTATGGAGAGAAGAACTTCCGCCTGAAGAATTAGAAGAACTGGAAGAGAAGTGGGAGGTGGAAGAAATCTTTCACACAAAATAAGTCATCTGGTATACGATGGCTACTTATGATACCTGAGAATTACTAAGCATCCTTTCCCAGAATTCTTTACAATTCTTCCACAATTCTTCTAATGATCTCCTCTTAGATTCTAAAGATGCTAGTTCATGTTCAAATAAAATAGCCATCAATCTATGATACTTAGATGGCTGATGCGTTAGCCTTTTCACCATAAAGAACTCATATTCCGTCTTAAAGAAAATGTTATTAAGAATAGCCACCATTAATGCTATATGTTTTGCGAATTCTCTTATCGAAAATTTAAATGCGAGCAACTTCTTATTCTCGTAAAATTTAGTTGCCATTAAATAGTAGGCAAATGCTTTATTGTAGGCGTCTCTTGCAGCGCTAATAATCTTTACAGGCGATATGTTACGTATCTGATTTCGCAAGTTTAGAAATGTATTCTGAGGATCAAAGATTGTTTGGAAATGCATTATAGGACCAAGTTCTATAGGCATCTCTGCAGTGGGATTACTTATTAATTCATTAAGACGAATTAGCGATCTGATCTTAATTATGATTGGTTTATCGTCGATTGATATGTTTTCGATTCTATCTATGGTCTGAGATACGCAGAAAACCGTTATTAAGTCCTCTTTAGAAATCGAAATTGCCTTAATTTGATCTTTATACTTATCTAATAGCATTTTAATTAATTCTGACTCCATTAAATAACCTCACTCTACGTGTTAGCATATTACTCGGTTACTTGTCATTAAATATTTGTCGTAATTAAACGTAAAAACCAGCTAAAATTTTTATTTATCATTATTTGTGATAAACTATTGCCTCGAAGTACTGAAAAGGGGGATTCTTCTGAGCGAGAATAAGTATATTCTTTCAATTGATGAAGGAACAACTAGTGCTCGAGCTATCATTTGGGATAAGCAATCCAGAATGCTTGGTATTGGCCAATATGAATTCCCTCAACATTATCCTAAACCAGGATGGGTGGAGCATAATCCAGAGGAAATTTGGGAAGCCCAATTAAAAGCTATAAAGACAGCCTTAAGTCAAGCTAATATTGATATGAATTCTATAGCTGCAATCGGAATTACAAATCAGCGTGAGACAACTATCATATGGGATAAGAATACAGGTAAACCGGTATATAACGCAATTGTATGGCAATGCAGAAGAACATCTAATATAGTTGATTGGTTAAGACGTGAATATGAAGAGGAGATAATAAAGAAGACTGGATTAATCCCGGATTCGTATTTCTCTGGTCCTAAGATTAAATGGTTATTAGACAATATACCCGGACTTAAAGAAAAAGCCAAAAAAGGAGGCGTCTTATTTGGTACTATTGATACATTCTTAATATGGAGAATGACGGGAGGAAAAGCTCACGTTATCGATTATAGTAACGCGTCACGCACTATGATTTTCAACATACATAAATTGGAATGGGATGAAGATATTCTTGAGATACTAGGAATACCGGAAGAAATATTACCAGAACCTCGCCCATCGAGCGATGAGGAAATTTATGGTTTTACCGATAATAAAATTTTTGGCTCAGAAATTCCTATTACGGGAGATGCTGGAGATCAACAAGCAGCTCTATTCGGACAGGCTTGCTATGAGCCAGGTATGGTTAAAAACACTTATGGAACAGGAAACTTCCTCTTACTAAATACGGGTAAGAAAGCAATAAGATCCAAACACGGTCTACTCACAACAATAGCATGGGGACTGAGGAAAAAAGATGTAATATATGCCCTTGAGGGAAGTATTTTTATTACTGGAGCTGCAATTCAATGGTTACGGGACGGTCTTAAAATAATCAGAAGCGCTGCAGAAAGCGAGAATTATGCTCAGAGGGTCACGGACAATGCGGGAGTGTATTTCGTACCCGCCTTTGTTGGTTTAGGCGCTCCATATTGGGATCAATACGCTCGGGGGCTAATTATTGGAATAACACGAGGAACTTCTATTGAGCACCTTGTAAGGGCTGCGTTGGAAGCCATTGCTTATCAGACTCGCGATGTAATTGAATCAATGGAGGCTGATGCGGATATTAGGATCTCCGAATTGAGGGTAGATGGAGGTGCTGCTAAGAATAACTGGTTAATGCAGTTCCAAGCAGATATTTTAGGAAAGAGAATCATTAGACCTGTAATTTTTGAAACAACGTCTCTTGGAGCTGCTTATTTAGCTGGTTTAGCTGTAGATTATTGGGAAAGTTTAGATGAGATAAAGAGCTTATGGAGGATTGATACAATATTTGAACCTAAGATGAGTATTGAGGAAAGGGAGAAGTTGTATAAGGGATGGAAATTGGCTGTTGAGAGATGCCTAAAATGGGCTAAACTTCTCTCTGAGATCGGTTTATAATAAATTAACAGGATTTTCCTAGATGTTTACCGAGAAAGTACTCTAAATGCTCCTCACTACAAAAGTATAATGTTTTTCCTTTTCTTTGGAACTTAATCGCATCTTTCTCATCTATTTCTTTCTGACAATATGCGCACTTGGGCATGTACATACCTCCTAGATACTTTTAAAAAATGCTACTAGTCTATTATCTCACATAAATTTTATTGTATTGCACTTTTAAGTTCTTAGCTTTTGTAGATTATATCCATCCAACTTTTTGTTCCTTGTTCAATATCAATTCGTCTTAAATGATAAATTGCTCTAATTGCATACACTGTTGAAGTCGCAATTGAGTGAATAAGCATTAAAATTAGCCCGTAGAATGGATATGTTATTATTCCTATTAACATATATAAAAACCACATATTCCTTCTACCATCGATTTTAGCTATAATTCTATCAATTCTTGACATTAAAAGTAAATTTTTCCCTGTTGATATTCTAAACTGCATGTAAATGTGTCTAGTAAAGGAGTCAGAGACTAAGAATACTAACCCTAATATTAGTGTGAGCAATGAATTAGTTACAGTATAAACATAATATATCCATGAAACGTATATTATCTGCTCGAATAACATATCAAAACTATGTTCTATTTTACCAAGTTTCGTGAGGATGCCTCGAACTCGCGCTAGTTTACCATCTGTTCCGTCGAGTATAGCGGTAATAAAGCCCATAATTATCGCTAGATACGGCCTCTGTAGTATAAATAAAAGCGCTGTTAGATAGGCTGTGATATTCGAAAGTATTGTCACTCTATTTGGTGTTATCCATGTATGGTTACAGAAAATTCTTACTAATGCATTTTCAAAAAATCTATTTACACTTGCAAATATGTGGAGCCCCTTCTGAGTTCTTGAAACTAATACTCTCGCTGCTTCCTTGCATTCCTTTTCATTTCGTACTGGAATAGCTAGCAATTCTAAATGTCTTCTTAAGTAATCATAATATACTTTGATCTGATCAATGCGAATAACGTTTAATCCGTATTCCTCTGCTATTTTTCTAAAATTCATTGTGTCTTGTTCTTCAAATAATGGTATAAATTTACTGACCTCCTCGCTTTTTATAAGTGCAGCAACTGGAATTTCTTTATCGTTATCTTTGATTGTAAATAGCGTATTTGGTTGCTGTTTGATCAATTCTTCAACAAGCTTTTCATCAATTAAGATTTTTGAAGATAGGATTATGACTGCATCTCCGCGAATATCGTCTAAGTCATATCTAATGTTGAGCCCCAGCTTTTCTCCATTACTAAAGATCCTTTTTATCTTCTCTAAATGCTCTCCATCAGAAATAATGATATCCCTCAATCCAGCGTTATATAGTGCTCTTACTATACGTACTATTACTGGTACACCACAAATCTTTAATTCTGGGCGAGAATCCCTACTTAATATGATTAGAACCTCTATCATTATATTGTACCCCTTAAGATAATTTATTCATATCATATGATATGCTCCTTATAATCTCGCAATCTCATCAAGAGTAATTCTTGCTCACTTATTCTTCTCTCAATCCTTAACTCGTCAAGAACAAATTCCACTACTCTTCTCCTCTTGCCTTTTAATGCCTCCATTAGATCTTTGACAGTATCTATCTCTGTCCAGAATCCCCTAGTAATGCCAGCAACTTTGACTACATAGTTAAGTTTTATGGCTCTATTTATTATGTCGGAGAAACTAAATGAAAATTTCTCTGAACTAAGCATTTCCGCTACTTTAAATAATCTTTTTCTTATGAGAAATAGCCCAGTATCAACATAGGTATAGGATCTAAGATTCTTGCCTATCTTAATTACATGACCATTGTTATCTGTAAGGATTTTTGTAGCTTCATCTATATTGATATATTCCGGCTTTTTATCGCCGCAAATTAATATATCTATGTTTTTAAATCTCTGAATTAATAAATTTTTAGCTAGACCTGTTGAGTAAATATGATCGCTCATGCTCAAAAAGAAGCTATCTGAAGTCACGTATTTTCCACTCAATAGGAAGCTATATCCATTCTCTCTATCAACCGCGTCATTGCGTACAATACAAAAATCGATATCAAGTGCATTCAGGATACTCTCCATCTTCTGAGACCATACTTCTGAAACAACTACTACGAATCTCTTTACTCCAATGCTTCTTAGCACCATAATAGGATATGATATAAGGGGTCTACCATGTATCTCGATCATCCATTTTGGCCGTCCCCCCGTGTACCCCTGCAATCTCTTGCTTATACCCCCCGCCAATATGACAGCTTCACGTATCATAAAAATCACCGAGATTATTGAAATTATGGGGATTAAGGAAAGTGTGAGGAGAAAATGAAAGAAAAATCAATAATTTATTACGCACACTTAAGGTATTAAATCTTTCTGATTTTTGAAAACTTGCTTTTAACATTTATCTCTTCTTATTCTTCTAGATCTCTCTGGAGAAGACTTAAAAACGATAAATAATAGTCTTATAAACGCTTGGTTAACCATTGGATTATTTTGTTTAAAGCTTCTTCTTTTTTCAAATCATTTAGAACTTCATGCTTAGTATTATCCATCAATACTAGTTCCTTGTCCTCTATGGAAATTTTATCAAATAATACTTGCGAAGCTTGCAGAGGTACTATTTTATCCTCCTTACCGTGAAAAATGATTGTTGGTACCCGGATTTTATCCGCGTTAGCTATAGCATAATCCATTGCTTTGAGCATTTCTGTTAAAAGCCGTATTGTTCCTCGCTTAAACACTAAGGGATCCTCTTCATATGCCTTATTAACTTCAGGATCATTAGTCAACAACGAAGCGTCTATTTTTATTTTCGGCCTATATTTAGGCCTTATGGCAGCTATAATTTTGAGTAACACAAATGAGATAGGCGATACTTTTATTCCAGACATCAACGCCGGACCCGAAAGAATGAGTCCCTTAAGTCTTTCAGGATGTTCTATAGCATATATCGTTGCTATTAATCCCCCCATACTATGACCAAAGAGAAAAACTTTTTCTTCCTCCACCTCCTCCAGAATTCTATCCATAAATAAATGGAGATCATCTATAAATTCGGAGAACGATCTTACATAGCCTCTCTCACCCCCTGAGTTTCCGTGCCCTCTTAAATCATGCATGTAAAACGCAAAGCCGTTGGACGCCAATTTTTCTCCCACATGATTATATCTACCCGAATGCTCCGCATAGCCGTGAACACCTATGATTACACTCCTTCGCTCAATTGGAGCCCAATAACGATAGAAAAGTTTTAATCCATCATGAGATTGAAATGTACCTTCT
>JAHKLF010000179.1 GCA_029856615.1 Candidatus Njordarchaeota archaeon | reverse complement strand
CTTGTGTCATTTACTCTCGAGGGAAAACACGTTCGGTTATTGTAGAAGGCGTTGACCAATCAAAGTTACATTATGTTCTACCAGATATACAAGTAGAGAAGGGATCATTTGTATCAGAGAGCGATGTAGTTGGCGTATTATTGGGACATCAGGTAGCTTATGAGAGCAAAGATGAGATATTTGCGGATATAGGGCAGACAGTCGAATTGCGATACACTGTCGTTAAGGAAGGAGGAGAAATGGAAGTAATTCGAAAAAGCTTCATAGTCCGTGGAATACTAGCATATTACGGTAGCTATTTTGTACCCGTTGATCAAGTTGTTTTTGTTTCACTTAGAGCAGCTGATAGTTTCTTCAATAGAAATGGAGAATATGACGGTGTTTATGTGATAACAGAGGATCCGGATTTAAACGATCAAATAATGAATATAATAAAAGAGAAATACGATGTGGATGTAGTGTCCCCTCAAAGTATTAAGAAAATTGTGGACAACGTGATGAATACAATAACGTTTTTCATAGCTAGCATCTCCGCGGTTTCTCTGATGGTTGCTTCAATAGGTATTATTACGACCCTTTATACTTCAATGCTGGAGAGAATTAGAGAGATAGGAATCCTCAAGGCTATAGGATATAAGAATATACACATTCTCAAGCTTTTCTTATACGAAGCAGCTATAATTGGTATGCTAGGAGGAATTATTGGTATAATTCTAGGAACATCATTGGCGTATCTGCTTAAGAATATATTCTTCGCAAGAGTACCATTCATAAATCCTATATTTTCTCCAGAAATATTTATCGAAGTATGGTTATTAGCATTTACCTTAAGTGTGATATCTGGTCTCTACCCAGCTTGGCGTGCTTCTAGACTCGATCCTGTAGTAGCTCTTAAATATGAATAGCCTCACATTTTATTTGCATAATTTTTATCCTACTTCTAATTGTTGTTCGTCCAAAATACATTTTAATCAAAATTACGCACACCTAATATGAAAAATTGATCTTCACTCTCAGCAAATTGAATGCGCTGAAAATTTTATTATTGAGAAAATCTGTGATACCTTACATAGCAAGTTCATCCTTTCAGAAAATAAGTTATTCATCTTCGGTTATCTTCTTTAATAAATTATTAATTTCTCCCGTAGCATCGTAAACGTATACTATATTTTTCACAAATTTAAGTAGCCCCTCTTCCTTCTTCTCAACTTTCTCTTTCAAATCATCAATAGACATTGCCGAAATACTCTTAGCATCTGGGAAATAGTATTTGATAAACCTCAAAGCTCTAAGAGAGTCATCAATTAATATAGGCGATCTCTCTCGCAAGATAATGATCATTCCGATTATGTCTTCCTCATAGACCTCAAATACAATTAATCCTAAGAAGTTATCCTTGTAGAAAGTCTTAAGTTCCTCTACTAACTCGGAAAACTCCGTATACATTATCTACGCCTAAGTTACTTATACCCCGAAAGTATTCGATTCATAGTTAGTTATGTATCTATCGTATTTAATTAATATGCTATATGATTATTATGAATTTATTGACCCTTTTTTAACAGTTTCTCTAGAAAACTAAGCACTTCTTTGTAAACTATTTCTCTCTCATCTTCGTATAAAACTGCATGACTTGATCGTTCCAGTATCACTTTTTTCTTGACTTTAGAACTAACATTGTTATATATTATATCGATATTTTCAAACGGCACTAAGTCATCCTTCTTACTATGGATGATTAGAATAGGTGATGTGATCCTATGAAGCTCTTTCTTCGTCTTCTTCATTAATTTTAATACTTCATGAATTGCACGTACTGGCCATACATCGTACGATCCATTTCTCGCTTCTTGAGACCTCCTCCTTTCTTTCTTCACATATTTGATAATCCACTTCAGGACAGGGACAAACTTCAGAATTAGCTTCTTCATTATCACTGGTGTAGCAATTGGTATCAAACCATCAATATCTTGACGAATTTCCCCTATTCTTAAGGTTAAAGTGCCCCCCAAAGAAATACCCCCAATAAAGAGATTAGATATTTCTAATTCCCTCATTTTCTTTATTGCTTCCTCCACAGCATTAACCCAATCCACCCATTTAACTTTATTTAAATCCTCAGGAGTAGTACCGTGTCCAGGTAATAACGGGCAATAGACAGTATAATCTTTCTCTGCTAAGATATTAGCGAATTCTCTCAAACTTAATGGGCTACCAGTAAAACCATGTAATAAGATAACTCCTGCTTCTCCCCTCTCTATCAAGATATCAGTGACTTTAACGTACATTTTTTTACCCCTGTATTTATCTTCAGTTAAATATATTTTAGAGTCTTAATATATCAGATATCATTGATTATTAGAATATAATTCCTAGGGAGCATCATGAAGATAGCAATATTAACGGATTTCTTTTATCCACGTTTTGGCGGAATAGCAACTCACATTGAAGGGCTAGCGCATAACTTACTAAAGGAGGGATGGAACCCCATCGTAGTGACAACAGCGGGAAAGAAACCGTGCCTTGATTTTCTAAACTTAATACCTATAATTAGAATTCCTGCTCCTGTTACTTCCACATTAATGTTTAACATTAATGGGTTAAAAACAAGGGTTCTAAAAACAATCCAAGTAATTAATCCAGATATAATTCACGCACACCATGCATTCTCTCCTATGGGTATAATTGCATCTCTTATCAGTAAACAATTAGGGATACCCTCCATACTTACTAATCATTCAATACCTCCAGGTTATTGGGAGAATAGATATGGATGGTATCTTCTCGCTAAATTGCTTCGCACGTATACTATCCTTAAAAGCATTAAAATGTATGATGAAGTAATAGCAGTAAGTCCCTTGGCTGCAGATTTTATCTCAAAGTTTTACCCCGGGAAAATACACATAATCCCTAATGCGATAGATCTAGACGAATTTCGCATTAAAGCCCGAAAAAGTGAGTTGGGTATTGATAATGATTCTCCAATAATCCTTATGGTTGGTAGAAGTTCACCACGTAAGGGCTATGAGCTTGCATTATTAACTCTAAAAATTTTGATGAAGAAATTAGGGGACATTAAGTTAATAATCGCTGGTCCTACTGGTATACATAGATCATACTTACGTACTCTAGCTAAATTGTTAAGGGTTGAAAAGAATTTATGGCTACCGGGTTATTTGCCTAGGAAGAAATTATTGATATTATATAAAGTAGCAGACATATTTCTCCATGTGCCATATGGGGGAGAAAGCTTTGGAATAGTGCTACTTGAAGCAATGGCTGCGGGTATCCCAATAATAGCTACTAAAGGGAATGGTCTCAGATACGTATTGGAAAAGAGCGGCGCTGGAATTTGCATACCAAATCCAAGCCCAGCCAAGTTATCAAATACCATAATGTATTTACTCGAAAATGAAGAACTAAGACGCAAGATGAGCCAAAGTGGTCAAAATTATGTTAAAAAATTTTCATGGCGAAATGTCATTAAATGCATTATAGGATTGTATGAGAAACTACTATCGCGCAAATAATACATCTCCTTTTCCACTTCAATATTATACGTATAATATTATACATACTGTACATATAACGCAACTAATTCATTCAAAATTTAATAGTAAATTAAAAATAATTGCATTATATTGCTGTTTTCTATGTAACTTCTATTAATTAACGTATTATTTTAAATAATAATTTATCTTATTTATGTATTTTTGTTATTAACAAAAGTTATTGGGAAGAAGGTGGAATAATGAAAATCATTCTAACAACCGATCGAACTCTTATGAGTAAGTATAGAAATATTCCCCTAGGAAATTTCTTGGGATGCGTGCCTGCGGATATTGTACCTAAGCCTATCTTCGATTTTTTGGCTCCTCCAGAACCTCCCCTAGATAAAAGGGGAGAGGCAAGAGTTGCTCCTTATGGCTTAAGAAAAATTGAAGCTGCGTTGTTAAGAAATAATTATACACGAAAAGACGTCGTTGTAGTACATCCCGATTATATCCATAATTTCATAAAAGAAGATACGAGGATAATTGGAGTGTATACAATGGATCCTTTTGGATTAGGCCCTGTATCAATGATGTTCACTCTAGGGAAAAGATAT
>JAHKLF010000178.1 GCA_029856615.1 Candidatus Njordarchaeota archaeon | reverse complement strand
TAGGTAAAAAAATCTGTTTTGTAATTGCTGATGTTTATCGTGGTTACTCAAAAGAAAGACTCCCATGGGATCCAAGATTTATTGCCCAAAAAGCTGAAATGACTCTCTCTAAGAGAGGATTAACAGCATTTATCTCTCCTGAAATGGAATTCTTCCTATTTAATAAAAATTTGGAAACTGGTATCACTATTTCTGGCAATGGGGTAGTATTCAGGCCTGTGGAGAGAAAAAGTGACTCTATTCCTTACGGTATAGGGCCCAGAGATGGTTATTTCCAGTATCCACCATTAGACCAGCTTTACGAATATCGAGTACGACTGATGGAAACTCTTGATAAGCTCAATTTATATGCAATAAAAAGCCATCATGAAGTTGCCTCTGGACAGATAGAGATAAACATTCGTGAAAATACTCCCGTTTTTACGGCAGACAGTATCCAAGTATTTAAGTTTGCTGCTAAAAATATAGCAAAAGAATTCGGGTTAAACGCTGTTTTTATGCCAAAGCCGGTGGTTGATGATGATGGTAGCGGAATGCATATTCATCTAAGTTTATGGAGAAACAATGAAAATTTATTCTACGATCCAAATGATGACTATGCAGAACTTAGTCAATTGGCTAGATACTTCATTGGAGGCATCCTGAAACATGCGGGAGGATTATCCGCCATACTAGCACCAACCGTCAACTCTTATAAGAGACTAGTCCCAGGTTTTGAAGCACCCGTATACGTTTGCTGGGGAAGAAAAAATAGGTCAGCTCTAATTAGAGTTCCACTATACCATGCTAGAGGTGAAAAAATTAATGCTAAGTCGAAAAGAATCGAAATAAGATTTCCTGACCCCTCGGCTAATCCATATCTCGCAATCGCTGCAATAATATTTGCAGGCATGGATGGCGTTGATAGAAAGATTGATCCCGGAGACCCTATTGATCTAGATGTATATCATTTAAGACGTCATCAACTTTTAGAATTAGGGATAAAATCTCTTCCTGGGTCTCTAAAGGACGCACTAGAAATGCTTGAAGCAGATGATATTTTAGTTAAAAACTTAGGCCGAGATTTCGTAGAAAGATACATTGAACTCAAAATGAAAGAAATTATAGAGTATTCTTCACGAATAACTCATTGGGAATATCAACGATATTTCATAATGTAGAAATTTATTACAATTTTTTCGTGCAACTCTGCAATTCTACCAGCTTTGATATGATGTATCATCTTTGTCCTCATAATAATAGATAGATATATATGACCAGAAGAATCATTTCCATTCGCACTAATTTATTATCTAAAAACTTCCGTCAAAAATAGTCCTTTTCTGCTAAGGATCCAAGGGATGAATATAAGCCTTATTATTGACTTTTTATGCTTAATAATAATTCGCCATCTCGAATTTCCATTGTAAAACAATAGTATACTTTAAATATACAAAAAGTATACAATCTCTTTATGGTGAAAAACAATGAAATCCATTATATCGATAAGGATCGATGATAATTTAAAAACCCAAATAGAAGAATTGTCTAGATTAATGAAAGTGAGAAAAAGTGATATAATACGAGAAGCCCTATCAGTTGGCTTGAAGGTCATTGCTTCTAGAATAGAAGAGCAAGAGAAAATCAGAAAAATTGTAGATGAAATGATGATAAAGAACCCGAAGATTATTTTTAATAAAGATATAAGCATCGTGGATTTAGTTTCACGTGAGAGAGATGAAAATTTACATTGATACTGGTCCCGCGCTAGCTTACATAATTACAAATGACCCAAATCATGAAATAGCAGAAAATCTTATCTCTAAGAGAAAGGAATCAGAATTTTACCTATCTGAATTATCAATCGCTGAAATAGCCTCAGTTTTGTCAAGAAACATCGATCTCATTCAAGTAGAAAACATCTATCTTAATGGATTGTCGGCAAAAGACAAGGTTTTAGTTTTACTACTTTACACTATAAAAAAATTAAACGCAAAAATTCTTAAGTTTAGGGATATCTTAGGTGATTACATTTTCTTTGCCAACGACAAAATTCTAAGTAAACTATTCAGAAAAACTATAGAATTAGCGGCTAAAATAAAACTCAGGACATTAGATTTACTACACCTAATAATTGCTAGCGAATGTAAAATTGACGCATTTTTGACGCTGGATAAGGAGATAATAAAAAGAGCAAGATTGATAGAGAGTACAATCAATCTCGAAATAATCCCAAAAAGTTTTAATAAGTAATTAGAAATACTTACGCACTAGTATAACTAATACTAAGGCGATTAACACTATTATGATACCAAGAATAATATATTCATTAATCTCCCTCTTTTCTTCTTTCATATGAATAATCATAAGAATAGAATTCTTATTTCCTGCAGCATCAATTGCTGTAATTATAATTACGTTTGTTCCCGGTGACATACTAACTGTTATCTCGTTTTCGTATCCCTCATAGACGACTGACCCATTTACAGTAATAATGAATCGTACTGGTGAGAAATCCTCAGCATGCCAGCTTAGTTCGATTTCATTAGTATATATGACCGAATTATTTGCAGGTTTCTCGATAGTTATGACGGGTGGTTGTGTGTCAACTCCAAAGATACTATATGAAACCGCAATTACATTATCTAAAGCGTCAATGGCTATGATTAAAGCAATGTAATATTTTTCATCCTCTAAAGATATTTGATAGCTCCTAGCGTGTTTAGGCAATGTGATAATGGTAGTATCATTTAGCTTAATTATGAATTCTTTAATCACGGAATCATCGGATACATTCCACGTCAGTTCAATAACCGCATCATTAATATAAGTTCCATTTAATGGATAAACAATAGCCAGCTTTGGTCTCTCTCTTATATGAATTAATAATATCTCACTCGCCGAATTTCCTGCGGCGTCGATTGCTGTAATTGTGATTATATAGTCCCCTTTCTCAAACTCCCAAGACATTTGAGTATTCTTACCTTCACATATAGTACTACCATTAATCTCAACTCTAAATCGTATTGAACTAAAATCACTTGCTGTCCAAGATATTACGTACTCCCCCTCAATTAAGTAAGTATTATTTTCTGGTGATAATACTTCTAATTCAGGAGCCAATGTATCAACGCCAAATAGTAACTTTACGGTTACATTTGATCCCGTTGTTAGTTCAGCTATTATCTTTAAGATGTACCAAGATTGATCTCTGAGATTCTCGATTGTATAACTGCCCGCTTGCGCGGGAACGCTATCAACATAAGTATTGTTAAGATAAATATGACAAGTATCTACCAATTTGCTAGCTGTCCACTCTACCGTCAGGGGCGTGGCTGGTATATAAGAATTGTTTTCTGGAGATATAATGACAATACCTGGAGAAGCCGCATCATTAGGATCTGTATGATAAGCAAAAATTTCATCGTAGTCGGATAACCCATCTCCGTCTGTGTCTGGATTATTGGGATTTAGATCGTGATCTAACTCATAAGCATTGCTTAACCCATCGCCATCGGAATCAAAGTTTTCCCCAGAACTTTTCTCCCAGTCCCAAGCATATACTTGTTTTAATGCCTTGGCAATAGAATTTGATTTAATCAACACTCCCGCCTCTGTGTTCAAGGTTAGTGAAGTACCCGACCAATTGATACTTCCTATTATCGCTAATTCATCATCAATTATTATTCCTTTATTATGGCAAAATAGGGGTACATCAGCATCTCTAAAAGCAGGTACTACATAAAATCCCAGCGCTGTTAGGTTATCTACTATATCATAGTAGTAAGATACATCGTCCTCGAGAATTATCTGAACAGTTACACCCCTTTCTCTAGCATCCCTAAGGGCATCTAATAAGGAATCAACACTTTCTGAGCGATTTGAAATATACATGAGTTCGAGAAGGATGAAATACTGTGCGGAATTAATAGCTTGCAGAATTGTATCATAGGAATTTATTGGTGAGAAAATAGGAGTTACAATTGCGTTAGGATCACTTATTAATAAATCTTGGAACGGAGCTTCATACTCTACTGTGCCATAATCCGGTGGTTCTGTGCCTTGCTCAGAGGAATCATAGGGCGAAGCATTAATCCACTCTTGTTCGAAAACCTCCGCAAACTTTTCAGCAACC
>JAHKLF010000177.1 GCA_029856615.1 Candidatus Njordarchaeota archaeon | reverse complement strand
GCAGGTAATGGTTCTCATACTATTATAAACCCCGACAGTATAGCAATATTAAAGAATGCTAAACATCCAAAGCTAGCTTATGAGTTCGTAAAGTTTGTCTTGAGCTATGATGGACAGAAATTATTATTCGAGTCGCCAATAAACAGACTACCCGTTAGACCTGATGTATATGAAGAAGCACCAGCGGGATATTTCAATCCATTTGAGGTGGAACTAACCCTGATGACATATGATTCTGATAAAGCAGCGAATAGATGGGATATCGTAAATGACTTATTTGATGTTCTTCTAGTTAATAGGCATAGTGAACTAGTTGCTGCATGGTCAGGCATAATCTCAGCAAATAGGACTATAAATGATGCTGCTGAGATGGGTTATGATGTTTCAGCAGCGCGAGAAAAACTCGATAGGGCCATAAATGAGCTAACTAAGGTGCCAATAACGGAAGAATGGGTTGAGGCGCATTACGAAGACTATGAAAATGCTACCTTTAAAGAGGAGGCATTGAGTGAGTGGGATGCATTTGCGGTAAGCAAATACAAGAATGCATCTGATCTCGCTTGGGAAGCATCAACTGCAGTTGCATCTTATGTCATAGAGCACTTGCGGAGTGTTGCTAACCAAAACTTATGGATAGGTTTTGGTGGCGGCTTTATTTTGGGTCTTATAATAGGTGTGGGAGTAGTAGCACTTTATTATAGAAGGAAATGGAAAGTGGCTGTTACATAAGATATATCCTTAATTTTTATTTCTTTTTCTTTTCTCATTTTAATTAAGGGTTTAAAGGGTTCTCTAATGGGGCATCTAGATAAACTACGGCATAAATTAGGTGGTGAGATAAGCCTACAAATAATAGCCATGATAGTCAATGCTATTATGTTTGTTTTCATTTTATTACCCATTCTTACATTGATTATCAAGGCTTTTATAACGCCAGAAGGATTTTCTCTCGATTACTTCATATTATTTTGGTCAAATAGCTACTACAGGGAGGCCTTATACGCAACATTTATGGCAGCTTTCTTCACTGTCATATCCACTAGTCTCATTGGGATACCTCTAGCTTATATTATGGTGAGATACGATTTCCCAGGGAAAAGATTTTTCTCTATCCTAATATTAGTACCGTTAATAATGCCTCCGTTTGTCGGCGCGCTTGGGCTTTATAAAATTCTTGGGATAAACGGCATTGTTAATTTAATTTTAGTTGATTATCTTAAGATTCTGGATAAGCCAATAAATTTCTTGTATGGAGAAATTCTTCTCTTCTCCCTAAGTCCATATGATAAGATATATCTTCCGTATGGAATTGTGTTAATTAACACGTTGCATTTATATCCATTAGTGTATCTCAATTGCGCAGCCGCATTAGCTAACATAGATCCTTCCCTTGAAGAACAAGCCGAGAATTTGGGAGCTAAAGGATTCTATTTATTTAGAACAGTGACGTTTCCCTTAATGAGACCTGGATGGATTGCTGGTGCGGTAATAGTCTTTGTATGGACTTTCTCAGATCTAGGAACTCCTTTGATAGTTCACTACTTCAAGATGTTATCCGTAATAGTATTTTTCAAACTATCAGAGATAACAGCGGGTAAACCAAGTCCCGTTAGTTATGTTATTGGCTTCATAATGATTTCGGTAGCATTCATAACGCTTTTTATTGCGCGAAGATACATAAGTCTCAAGAGATACGTAATGCTTTTCACAGGCGGAAGACTAATAGAAAGAGTTCACAAGCCTAGCGGAATAAAGCTTATTCTTGTTTATTTATACTTAATTTCACTAAGCATAGCTGCATTATCACCGCACATAGGACTAACACTGGTGGCGTTCTCTAAGAGGTGGGTATTAACTCTCATGCCTGAAGAATATACTCTAGAGCATTTCTATGTCGTTGTACCATGGGCTGCTCCCTATATAATGAACACATTGATTTATGCATCGATTGCTGCTTTGATAGATATCATGCTTGGCGCTTTTATCGCTTACGTGGTCGCGAGAAAAATCGTCATCGGAGAAGATCTCATCGACTTTATAGCAACGCTGCCTCTAGCAGTGCCTGGAATAATTATAGGACTTGGATACTGGGCTCTGTTTTATAAGGTTCCCCTATTAGATCCTATGAGATATACTCCGATAATCCTCACGATATCGTATTCGATGCGTCGATTACCTTACACGGTTAGAGCAGCATATGCGGGAATGCTTCAAATACATGAATCATTAGAGGAAGCCTCGATAAATTTGGGGGCATCACGGCTTAGGACGTTCAAGGATATAACTCTTCCATTACTAATAATGAGCTTGTTTGCGGGCGGTATTCTCTCGTTTATAAACGCAACAATAGAGGTATCTACAACATTCTTACTGGTTTTAACAGATAGGTATGCACCCGCAACATGGTTCTTATACTTTAGAGCATTTGCAGATCCGAGAAATGGATTAGCAATGGCATCAGCGCTCGGATTTATCTTCATAGTAATTATTGCTATAGCGTTAACAATTGTAAATAAGATTCTCGGAGCTAGAATGGGTGCTGTTTTTAGATTATAAAGAGGTGAACATAATGGTTAAAGTAAAGCTTGTTAATGTCACGAAAAGATTTGGAGATGTTATAGCCGTTAATGATATTTCATTTGAAGTTAAGGAAGGGGAATTTTTTACGCTTCTAGGACCGAGTGGATGCGGAAAAACAACAACTCTTAGATTAATTGCGGGATTTTATAAACCAGATGAGGGTGAAATCTACTTCGATGATGAGCTTGTCAATGATATTCCTCCTCACAGGAGAAATACTGGAATGGTATTTCAGAATTATGCTTTATGGCCTCACATGACTGTGTTTGAAAATGTAGCTTATGGCCTCAAAATAAGGGGGCTTCCACCTCCAGTTATAATAAAGAAAGTTAAGGAGGCATTAGAATTAGTTGGGCTTAGAGGAAAAGAAAATAGATATCCAACACAATTATCGGGTGGAGAGCAACAGCGAGTAGCTTTGGCAAGAGCTTTAGTAATAGAGCCTAAAGTCCTTTTATTAGACGAGCCATTGAGCAACCTAGATGCAAAATTGAGATTGAGAATGCGAGGTGAAATAAGGAGATTGCAGAAAAGACTCGGTATAACCACGATTTATGTCACTCATGATCAAGAAGAAGCTTTATCAATATCTGATAGAATAGCTGTTATGAATCAAGGAAGAATACTTCAAATAGGCACACCGTTAGAAGTCTATGAGAATCCTAAAGAGTTATTTGTGGCTGATTTTATTGGGATCACTAATTTTCTTCCTTGCAAAGTTCTCGAAATTAATGAGGCCGAAAGAATCATGATAATTGATTTGAACGGGGTCAAACTGATTTTACGGGACGTCTATGAGAAGTTTGATGCGGGAGAGGAAGCAATATGCGCAATTCGCCCTGAGAGTTTAGAGGTTTACAAACTTGATGAAGCTCCAAGAGATAAGCCAAGTATTAAGGGAAAAGTGGACTTAGTTACTTTTCTCGGAAAAATAGTAAGATACGATGTTGAAACAGATCTTGGAATGATTAAAGTTGATGTCTCGGGAGGGACAAAGAAGGGATTTTTAAGAGAGGGCGAAAAAGTAGCAGTAATAATTGATCCCTCAGCGGTGCGAATTTTCTCTAAAAAGTGATATTTCTTTTAATATCTACTTGATTTTAAGTGATTTGGCAATTATCTTAAAACATTGGGAAAGAATTCTATAGAAGCGGAGGAGAAGGTATTTATAATTCTCTTTATATTAATTTCTAGCATACTTCATCTGCTTATATCTCCCATTCTGCCACGTATATTCATCAAAGAGGAAAAAACGTCTATTTTATTCATCTCGATTACTATGTTAGGTCTAGGGATATTTTCTTTTTCTTCTCTTTGTGAAAAACTCGTTAGATTTAATACAATTTAATAGATCCGATGAATGAAGATTAGCAGTTATGACAAAGACATATGCTAACTGGAGTGAAAATTTAAAGTGTAATAGTTTTAATATTTATATTAAGCTCCTCGCTTCCCCAACTCTCAGCGATCCTTAATGCATCTTCCCGTAAATCCGTGATGTATAATTCTATATCTAATCCCTTCTCTTGGATAACCTTAGCTAACCCTACACCTC
>JAHKLF010000176.1 GCA_029856615.1 Candidatus Njordarchaeota archaeon | reverse complement strand
TTGACATTCATCCTTTGGAGCGGCATGTACAATGGCCTATTTTATACAATTATTTTCGGGTTACCGTTACCCGTAACATTACTCGGAGAAATAATCGATGTCGTGATCCTAGGATTCATCTTCTTACTAGTGTACAGAAAAGTAAGGAACTGCCTTGGATTAATAATAGCCTATGTTTTCGTTTACGAAGCCCCCGTCAAAGCTTGCATATATTATGGATGGGGATTAAGCGCACTCATTCCTTTAATGATCTTAGGAATTCTATGGCCATTAGTGAGCTTATTCATCTATATTGGGAGAAAAGTAAATATTCATAATAGCCATAATCTCAAAGATTTTGTCTAATTCTGACAAATAAAGTGGACTTAAATATTATCTTATCATGCTATTTATCCATTTTATAATAATACAAGAGTATTGATGCATAATAGCCAAATATTTTATAATGTTACATTATGTAATTATGTAATTACAATAATTATGTAAAAAGGTACTCGCTATGAATAAAGCTAAAAAGTACACTACTATCTCGATATCCATGGATGTCAAAAAGATGCTGGACAATTTGAGGGGTGACAAGAATTGGAGTGAGTTTTTAAGGGATCTTGTCTTAGAAAACATGAGACTCAAAAGGATTTTAGCTGCGAGGAAAATTCAAGAGAGATTCAATGAGCGTGTTGAAAAAAGTATAATGGAATCGCATTTAGCATTCAAAAAAGGTTTTCGTCTAAGGGATTTTCATGAAAATCGTGATTGATACTGATATTCTTATAGCCTTGGTTAAGGCAAGAAAATTGGAGAGATTCTCAATAAGATACGAACCATATATCACTATAATCACCTTATATGAATACGTAAGAGGCGAAGTCGCTGCAGGAATTGAGGCGGAGGAGTCCAAGAGAACACTTGAAGAAGCATTTAATATTCTTCCTCTGGATAACGACTCCGTTAGAATAGCAAGTGTGATCTGGAGTAAACTTAAGGCAAAGGGATTATTAATTGATGACCGAGACCTCTTAATAGGTTCTATATGCATATCACATAATTTGCCTCTATGGACCTCTAACAAAGAGCATTTTAATAGATTAACTGACTTTGGACTAAAAATAATGGACATTGATATAAATTCGATTTAATCTAGCTAGATAGAGTATCCGTAAAGATATCTTAGTGCGAAAGTATTAATGCTTAAAAAATCCATGGTGATCAGCAATGTGGTTTAAAAAAGAACTAGCAATAAGGATAATCCAAGGAAAGAAAACGCAAACAATAAGAAAGAATCCGGAATTAAAAGTTGGACGGATCTATAGTGTTCAAATAGGACCAAAACCGCCAATAGCATATATAAAAATCACTGCGAAACGAGAAATAACACTAGGAGAACTAACCGAGGAAGATGCAAAAAGAGAAGGATTCGAAACGCTGGAAGAATTTAAAGAATATTGGACCAGCATACTGAGATTACCGTGGAATGTTAATGAAAAATACTATGCATACAAATTCGAAATAGTCGAGATAATAGAAGAAAATTTGGAAAAACAAGGCCTTAAAGAATACCTATAATGCACACTAGGCTGATGAATGATTGATACAAATTTTTAGAGAACGAAACAATAATTCTGGTGATCTAGTGAAATTCCTAGTAGATGAGAGCGTCGGTGGAAGATCATCTCTAATTGAACTAAATTTACGTAAAGCTATGTGAGAAGTATTGCGAGAATTATTGTTGTCCACATGGTTATGAGTATCCCAAGCGTCCATTTAAGCCAAGTATCTATACGCGAGCTTATGTGATTCAATCTATTATCTATTGATGTTAACCATCTTTCTATTTCTTCAAGTCGGCCTTCAATCCTAGCTATTCTTTCCTCTATACTCATATTAACCTGCCTTAATGGTGTACTTTTATTTACCTATTCCATAGTGCTAGAGTGGTTATATAAGTTTAATTTTTCAGAGCAATATTCACTCATTAATTTTCACCAACGCAAGCATATGAACTTAAGTAATTTTGTTCGATAACTTTCTGAGGCGGGAAATTTCTAGCACTTTATATATAACTATTTTTTCTATTACATAGAAACCGTGAGTCTAAGGCTGACTAGATATGGAGATTATTAGCTCTTGCGATACCATATCCATTGTATAATCATTTAGAATTAAAATGAGGCCAACCGGGGCTTTAAAGCCGTTTCTAAATTTATTCACCCGATGAAATAGGCTAAATCCCTTTATCCATATGTTAGCATCAAGAACAACGATCCCATCACTCAATGAAATCTTCAATTTCCTTACGACCTTCCTCCAATTCTCTTAAAATTACTTCCTTTGGTACCGCTAAAGATGATAATTCCTCCAGAGCTTTCTTGGGATCTCCCTTGGATATGCATAACTTATCCATACTATGTAATCCAAGCAGACCGGTATTTTTTCTCAACAGCGCTTCACGGACAGCTTCTCTTATGAACTCAGCTTTGCTTGTATAGCCTAAAAGCTTGACGATATTTTCAACTAGGGAATCTAACTTTTTACTAACCTTAATAGTCCACACCGTTGACATAGACAACGCCACAGTATTATACAACTACTATAGTATTTATGAGTCTATAGACGCAATATTATCGAAACTACGAAATTTATTGGCAAAATTCATATTCTTTGCCATTTTATATATTTATTTGGCAGATGATTTCATTAATGGTGATTATAGTGAGAGTTGAAGTGAAAAAAGTGGATAAGTTTGGGCGTATTGTGCTGCCCGCGGATTGGCGTGAGAGAGCGCTCCGAGATACGAATTATGTTGTCATCTTAAAAAAGGATAATGAGTTAAGAATATTCCCTCTTAGACGAGTTGATCTGCGTAAATATTTTGATAGTATTGATTTAGGAGTGGATGCTATAGGGGATTGGAAGGAATTCGAGAAAAGTTTAGTGGAGAGAGGAGAGAAATAGCTATGGTGCGGTTTCTTGATGCAAATATTTTCGTTTACGCATACTATAAACCTAAACGTAAACTAAAAGAGAAAGAAAAAAAGATGAAAGAGGAAGCTAAGAATATCGTGAACAGAATTATGGAAGGGGAGAGAATTGTTACGAGTGTAACCCATTTATCAGAGATGGCGAACATACTAAAACATGCACTTTCACTAACAGATCTTAACGATATTATTTTCACGTTACTTTCAATGGAAAACGTGGAGATCGTCGATGTGACAAAGAGCGATTATCTACATGCCGTAATGCTAGGAAAAGAATTGATGCTCGACCCTAATGATGCCCTCGCGGTAATAATAATGGAGAGAAAAGGAATCAACGAAATATACTCATTTGATAGCGACTTCGACAAAGTAGAATGGATAAAAAGACTACCCGAGCTCTGAGGGAGAATCATGAATTAAGACGTGGCAATAAAGATGTGTGGTAAATTGGGGGATGCCTATGGATGAATTATTAAAGAGAATTGAGATAAACCCAGAGGTAATGGGTGAGAAACCCGTTATCAAGAGAACAAGAATCACCGTGGAATGCATTTTGAAGAGGCTGTCTGAAGGACTTAACATCAAGGAGATTTTAGAAAATTACCCATACTTAACCGAGGCTGTCATTCGTGCTACTCTATTATACGCCAGCAAGAATTTCAAATCGTGATGTGACGCCTCAATTCCTCCTCAATTTTAATTAATTCATTGTAAAGCTCTTCCCAAACCATAAAGTCTCCATGCATATCGGGGTCATTCGGCTCTGGCAAAGACCTTTCTTCCACGCGTTAATGAATTCTTTCACGCTCATATCATATTTTTTCTCTAAGAACCTTAATTGTTCAAGAATCCACCGCCGCTTCTTAAGTAAATCCTCAGTAGCTTCAATAAACTTCATCTCAACTACACTACACTTGAAACACTAATAATATATCCACAAAACACACTGCTAAAATTTAATCATTGTAAGGAATTCTATCTTCGGATTCAAAATTACTTAAGTTCATATGCTTGCGTTGGTGAAAATTAATGAGTGAATATTGCTCTGAAAAATTAAACTTATATAACCACTTTAGCACTATGGAATAGGTAAATAAAAGTACACCATTAAGGCAGGTTAATATGAGTATAGAGGAAAGAATAGCTAGGATTGAAGGCCGACTTGAAGAAATAGAA
>JAHKLF010000175.1 GCA_029856615.1 Candidatus Njordarchaeota archaeon | reverse complement strand
GGTGTATACACATCAAGATATATATGGTGGAGACACCTACTATATCAATGCTACTATAAGCATAAGTACAACTGGCAAATATAGGATTATATACATGTATGGTGGGGTTTTTCATCTAAAAATAGAAATAAAGAGATATCATACAATATTGAAAAGTATACCTCTCTATGATAGGGTTTCAATTTAATGTATGATACCAGTAAGAGAAGAGACCAATTATAAAAATGAAAGAAAATACTTGAAATATGAGCTAAAAGCAAGCAATGAGTAATCCCATAAAAATTTACAATTAGATGATGTTTAGCTATATGCTGATTAATTTTTCCATGAATCTTATCTTGATACCCATCTCTCTGAAACGTTCTGCTTTGCTTAGGTAAAACATGGTAGCCGGTAAAGTGGATAATCCTACGATGCTACCCCAGTTTAATCTTGTTAGATAAAGTATCTGTCTCGCAGCATCTTCAGCTAATTCTGACCACGTGAATTTCTCTAATAGATGGCGAGTTAAAAGAATTATTCTAAACTTGACCATATTAATTACTTTTCCCTGAAGATTAGTAGGACTAATTGTTTGAATGAAAAATGTCGGAGTTTCTTTCTGAATACCAGCGTAGAAGTAATACCCCGAATCTGCAATTTTTATAGACGAGTTTTCTTTACTCAGCAAGGGAAGAGACCAATCATCAGGAAAACTAATTATATAGCTATACGCATCTGGAATTTCCCTATTAGTAATCTGTCTCATCAATTCTATCTCATATTCTCCGAGGTCACCATTTCTATGCCATATAATTAACTTTGGTTCTTCATAGAATTTTTTATAAATCGATAATATGTCCCTAAGTACATTTCTGAATACAATATTCCTATTAGACGGAGTCCCTAAGTCCTCAATAGCAGTTAAAATATGTCTTCCAGTTGGACCAAATGAAGTAGCTACCACATATGGTTTTTCAGTATTAATTTGTATTTTATATCCTATGAAGATGGAATTATTGAACAATTTTGAGGCATTATTAGCCAGTAACCACGGAGTGCCACCAATCTTGGTGTACATCGCTAAGAGAAGATTCCTTATATATTGTACTCTTTCCTTGGATTCTACCCATTTAGACAAAATAATAGACTGAATTGGTATATCAGTGAATTGCGGCCATTGATATATTCTTCTTCGAAGGATAATGTAGAAAGATGTTTCGGGTTCTTCTCTTTCAGCTAAGAATTGTAAAATGATGATTCCCCTTTTATCTCTTAACTTATCCAGCATGTTGCACAAATTATCAGAAACGGTTTCGTAACTCCGTAAACTTCTTGGCTCATATGGTATATTCTCAACTTCTTTGAGTTTAATTCGTAGAATACGCGCTTCTTTATTTAATAGATCTGTAAATTCACGCACATCAGTCTCGTTATTCTTTGGATAGATAAGTATAATTCTGAGTAAGTCAAAATGTCTCTCATTAAGATCCCATGGTCCATACGTATTTAATCCATTCATTGGCGTATCTGCAACTTTATTATCGTGGAACAATAATTTGGGAGGCCTTATTCTTTTGATTTGGAAAATTTTTATACTCATTTCATTCACCCTCCAGTTTGATAAATTCTAGATTACCGGTTACGGGAAGTTCTTCTAGAGCTCTTAGTATATAGGATGACCATTCATTTATTAGATTCAAATACTCTTCTAATGTTGGATTTATGATATCATAATACCACCTAAGCACGTGCGTGAATCCCAGTACATCTAATAAAGTAATTAATTGATCCTGAGAAGGCGCTAATAGCAAGATACTAGAGAGATATCTCAGCGGTTCGCCTCTCCCTTTAATTGTGAGTATAATGGGCACATTCTTTTCTGCAGATTTTGAAATCATGCTCCTTATTTCGTCTCTTTCTTTTTCGTAATATTTTAAGATCTTATCTTTAAGATCCTCATATATTGGCGTATCACTGAAAACGATCTTATCTATTCTCCCAGCGTATGATGGTTTGCCTAATTTGTAATAGTCATCTATTGTTATGACATCAAGCCCTTTTAGGGGTCCATCATACCAATATTCACCTCGTATAAAGTCGTATGATCCTCTAAGTTCCTCAATAGTCAGTATTCTATCTAACGTGGGTTTTATTCTAGGCAAGTACTTATTTACTATAACGATGTAAAAACCCGTTTGATGCTCAATTATCTCGAATGTGAATCCTTTTAACACACTTAGAATTAATTCCTCATCCATTTTTCCAAAATCTTGTTCATAGAAGTATAGATCATTCCTTACTTTAGTTATGAGATTTCCTAATCTTTCTAGTCTCCAGAATAGATATGATGTTAAAAATTTTGCTAGAATAGATTTTTCAACTCTAATATCCAAAGGTTTTGGCTTACTCAGCAGTATCACTTTATCCTCGACTTCTAATTTCAATAGTGCTTCAGTGCCATAAAGACATACGATATTCATTTGCTCATAGTAAAATGCGAATCGATTTTTTATGTGATAATTAATTCTAATACCTTTTCGAATTAGTCTGGGTAATTCTACATCGGGGTTTTTCCCCTCAATTTCTAGTATCTTCCTCATTTCCGCGAGATTTTCAATCTCCTGGTAAAATAGGTGAGGTCTTTTAAATGTGATTGGGCCGAGGATCGGAGTGAGCAAGGTTTTTTTATTCAAATAAAATCAACCCCAGTGCATTCCTCAACTTAAGAAATAATTACTTAAAAATATTTAAAAAGTGACTTTTTCTAGATAATTATCTTTGTTTGACATAAAAAATATTGAAAAGTATTAAAAGATTTTTATTCTTTATGAATTACTTCTCCTTCCGCTATTATCGCTATTGGTTTAGACCAAAAGTAAAATGGGTCGTCATTCCAAATAATTAAACTGGCTAATTTGCCAGCTTCGATAGTTCCGAGGACGTCAGATAGTCCTAATATCTCCGCAGCTTCCTTTGTTATTATCCCAATGGCTTTTTCTTTTGAATATCCATAGAATAAAAAGTATCGGAGCTGAAGATACAAGTTTCTGGCTAGCATAACGGGATGATCGCTCATTAAGGCAAATTTAGCCCCGGATTCTATTAACGCTTTAACATTCTTATAACTATCGTGTTTTAACTCAGTCTTATATGCGAATGCATCAATAGGCCCATAAACAATAGGAATATTTATTTCCTTTAAACTTCTGAATACTTCAACCCTATGTACATCACATACATGGTCTGCTGTTGCATTTAAATTGAATTTCTTTACCAAATCTATTAGGAAGTATACATCATCCTCTTTATGTACATGTGTTTTAAGCGTCTTCTTCTTTTCTAAAATCTCTAGTAAAGCTCTCTCATGCGGCTCAAATTCCAGAGCTGTTCTTTCCTCAATTTCCGCTAGTGCTTCTTCGTATTCCTCTTTAGTTATTTCCCCCTTAGAGAGCATACTCTTTAGGCTACGTATTTTTTCCTTATTCTCTAACTCTAATTTTCTCTTCTTTCGAATAACGTTTTCGAATTCTTCGATTAGCAAAGCGTAAACACCCATTCGTGTGTTAAATCTTTTTCCTTTCCACTCTAGTGTTGATCTTGGATTAAAACCAAGTGCCATTTTATACCCGTAGTCCCTTACAAGAGCCTTAGAGCGATCCTTCGCAAAATTTCTTATAATTATAGCCTTTCCGCCTATTAGATTGCCACTACCAGGAACGATACACGAATAAAGTACGCCGAATTCAACAGCGTCTCTAAAATATTTATCATCAAAATATACACTATCTAACGGATTTAATGTTGGTTGAAAGACATCAGATATATCGTTTACCTCGCTTTCATCTGAAGGTTCTCCGTGCCTAGCCATTCCTATGTGACTATGACCATCAATGAAAGCTGGAGTCACAATGCCCTCAAATAATATATCTACATCTGGTTTCTCTTCCTGGATTCTTGCAATCTTGTTGCCTTCTATGAGGATATAAGCATTTTCTAATTTATTTCTACCATCATAGAGCACATTTGCTTTCACGGCGAACATAGAATCCCCTCCAACACTCATGAACCGCTATAATAGTGTGGGGATATATTCCTAAATATTTTAGGAATATTATTTTCTCAAGAAGAATAAGAATTCCTAATATAGATGAATGATAAAAATGACAGAAGGGCCAAGCGCTAGGTATAAAGCTCTAAAAGTATATGAG
>JAHKLF010000174.1 GCA_029856615.1 Candidatus Njordarchaeota archaeon | reverse complement strand
GCTAAGCGTTGAAGAAGAGGAAATAATACCAGAAGAGAAGCCACTTAAAAAGAGTCTGGAGATTACAGTTGGCATGTCATTATTCATGAGAATTGGTCTTTTGTTCCTCATTATTGCATCAATAACTGCTGGATATTGGGTTTATACTGAGATAATTTATAGGCTCTCGCTTTTATATAAAATCGGCATCGCATATTCATTTGGGATTATCCTTTTATTATTTGGACTTGAGTTATTCTCCAGAGATGTTCCCCGTTGGTATGCTGAAATTTCATCTGCTGGCGGTATCGCCTCTCTGATTGGAATCTCCGTGCTATCATATTTTCTGCATATTTTTGATCTAATAGCGTTAGTCTTGGTCATGGGAATTATCCTAACCGGCGATTTCGCGCTATCAAGGATATTCCACTCAAAAGCTATGTTCATAGAAGGATTAATTAATGCTATTCTTATTGGCTTTGTAATTGCATGGTGGTTTCCAAGCTTCCCTTATGCGCAAATATATATGTTAGCGCTCTTCGTGCTATTATTTAACCGGCTATCTGAATCTGCTAGATGCAATAATCTATTTGTCTTGTCTGCATACTGCTCAATGATGGGTATAGCACTGGCACAATCTATAGCTATGCTAATACGCGGAGAGAGTAATCCAATACTAGGGACGATTGCGGCTTCATCCGTAGCTATTATATATCTTTTTTATGACACTCAAAAGATAAATCGAATCTATAATTCTATTGCGGCTTTTTCGCTAATTGTGGTAGCCTCGATGATCCTTCTTACGCCACCCGAATTAATATTAGGAGTTGTATTATCGACTTATGTAATTAATCTTATTGAGAGATTAAAATTAGACATTAAGATTAGTTTGCATCAGTCTCTAGTTGAAGTATTTTTAGGCAACCTGATAGCATTAGCTATCCCGGTTTATAGTCTATTCATAAACGCTCCTTACTATGTTTCCTACTTATCAATTAGTAATTCAGTTGTATCCTTGAGCGCTCCTACTGCGAGAACTTACCTTGGATTTATCCTGCAAGGGTTCCTCTTTCTAAAATTAATTATTGATAAAAAGCTATGTATTACCGGGCCAGAGAGTACAAGAGTCAGAAAGGAGGGGATTTCTGCGTATATCACATTGCTTTTAGTAGTGTATGGGGTGATGATATATATAACTGTGGATTACCTAGGTTATCTACTCGCATCGATACTAATATTGCCATTCCTTTATCTACCGGATATTCTAGGCTTATCAGAAGAATGGAAAATAAAGTTACTTTTCCATGTGTTCATCTTATCAATATACGTACTTCTGATAGCCTTAAAAACTGCAATGATCAGCATCCTATTAATTTCTATAATTCTTATAGATACACTACAATTATTAACAACAATTCGCTTCTCAGAACACGATTTAATATTTATTCCTAAATATCTCTCAACTCTTTTAGCGACACTAATTGTCATTTATAGAGTAGTGATGAACATAATTCCTAGCATTCCTGAAATATCTGTAAGTATTGTCCTAGAAAGTTACGTACCATTGTACATCTGCGTTTTATCGCTACTTATATGGTCCAGTAAGTTCAAAAAACAAAAGGAACAACCAGAAGTAAACTACATCATAATATCTATATCCGTCCTTTACTTAATTCAGTTAATCCTCTTATTTGGCTTTTCAACATACATAATTATACACATAGTCTCACTAGTATTGCTATTCTCCTTGATAGAATATAATGTATCTACCCATATCTCTAATTACATTCTTTCTCTATTCCTGCTATCAGTATACTCAGTTTATTCATCTTCGATTAATTCAATTATACCTACTGTAATAGGTCTTGCTTCTATAATGTTTATTAAACTCCTTTCGACGAGGAAGAGCGAAATAACCTGGAACAGCTTATATAACTACGCTATTATGTTACTACTCTTACCGCCCATGATTCGCGCTTCGTATATAGATGTTTTGATTCCGACTGCAATTCTTGCTTCATACATCGCATCTCATTTTTATATTAGTATTAAATACGAAGGCACATTTAACTATGCTATAACTGTGTATGGATTAGTAGGATTATACAGCTTGATTATCCCCGAGGTTATCTTATTATTTGGTATCGAGATTTCAATACTATACTTCGCTACAATATATATTCTATTTTCCATCGTTGCTTTACTAATCGGAGACCCTGGACTTGTGAGAGCTAATTTATTAGTTTTCCCAATTCCGATAATTCTATTTTATAGAGTAATCAATCTTCAGCATTTGTTCTATTTTATTGAAACTCTATTCATTATTGCTTCAGCCACCATTATCGCTGCGAGGGAAAAAATAAGGATTAAAGGTACTATTCCATTGCGTTATATCTCAGAATCAGTATTTTTATTCAGCATTACGGGATATACCGCCTTACTAGCTTATTACTTCGGCGTATCGCCGATAATCATTTACATGTTAGTATTCATAGTACTTTCGAAACTGAATGCGCTAACGAAATTTGCGGCAAGAGCTTTCGTTTTCTGCACTCATGCGTTAATATTCTTGATTACTACAAATATAATATACTTAGGCTTGGAAATTGCATTAACAATGATTTACGCCAGTGCGATAATATTTCACTTAACTCCATGGATTAAAGAAGCAAAGAAAATTACTCACGCATTAACTCCTTATGAATTAGCACTAGGATACATATTCATCTTCAAGTACTCCTTAGTAGCAACTATCATAGTATTAGCTACAATCTCACTAATATCCATCCTTATTGCTGTATGGAAAACAGGTACTTTGCCAGCTCTCAGTATCATAGCAGTATTTACATTGGTTAGCCTTAGTCCAGTACAGCCATGGCTACTAATTATTTGTTCTGCAGTATTATTGGTATCACTCATAATAATTGGCATACAAACATATTCCTGGATACCTTCACTACTTTTACCCAGCTTTATAATAATGTATCTAGCTAATGTAATACCAGTACAATCACTAATAGCCATAGCAACAGCCCATGTTATTTCAAATGAGTTGAACCGCATAAGGAAGAAAGAACTTCGTCCAGTACTCTCATTACTGCCCTCATATATTGTTTTCGTGAAGGTTTCTGCAATATTATTTTACGTTCTAATTACTGATCCTATTAATTCATACATACTACTATTGATATTCTACACCGCATTATCTCTGGGTTCATGGTTATTAGATCATAAAATGAGCTTAAAAGAAGTATCTCACTATATAACCTTGAGTTCAATAGCTATTGCATTTCTTATCTTCTATAATTATGGCCTGCGAGTAGAAACAACTATTTTGATAGGAATTTTAGGTGTGCTTACATTGATTGGGGGATTGACATTAGATAGAAAATACGTCAGGATTGCGGGAGTTAGCTTAATGATGCTCTCTGCTGTAAAAGTATCCTATGATATAATTATGCAGATATCAGCTTTACAACTCTCAATGATTCTAAAAGTAGCATTGAGCTCTTTGGTAATTGGAGTAGTATTCCTAATCGCGTCTTATCTATACTTAAGATTTTATAAAACGCGAATTTCTAGAGTGATAAGAGGAGGAGAGAATAAATAGTGCTTATCAATATTTCATTAATTCTCTCTTTTAATGGAAAGATTCAACTTGTTGTACGAGACCATTCCATTTATCTTTTAGATATGAGCCTAATGGCATGATTAAGTCTTTTTTTATATGTCAATTTTTCTGTACTTTAGGGAATTATCATTGTTCGGATTATATGCTTAATAAAGCCAAGTTATAGAAAAATTGACAAGTAGTTTTTTTAATGATAATAAAGTTTCTCTCTCCGGAAAATATCTTGCAATGATTTTTATTTCTTGTAAGAATTATTTTCACAAGTGATTATTTTGACCAAATGACGCCAGAATGGTCGCTATATCCTAATATTCCTGATGACCAATTAATAGAAAAGATGATTAAGTTTCATGAGGGATTAGGTTACACAAAAAGCGAAGTTAAAAATATCTAGGCGAACTTAAGAAGAAAGGTATAAAGATAATAGCTCCCGCACATAGATCAATTATTAAAGGTAACACCAATTATATCGTTAAGAAGGTAATTGATGCTAATCTTAAAGGTGCGGAAAAAGGTAGTTTATGGAGGAGACTCCTTGGTTTTAAATAAAGAAAAAGAAAAAGGGCTTAAAGATGATTAATGATATTATAATAAGGAAAT
>JAHKLF010000173.1 GCA_029856615.1 Candidatus Njordarchaeota archaeon | reverse complement strand
TTCCTAATTAGGAAGCAGAAAGATCAATAATTGCGTATCTTAGAATTCTTGCTCTAGGCGCAACTTATGATGAGGCGATCTAAAATGCGCATAGAAGAATTAAGATCCATTATTAGGTGTTCTCTTGGCATTATTCCCGCAGATTTAGTGATCAAAAATGTTACTATAGTTAATGTCTTTACTGAAGAGTTCATTGAAGGATCTATCGCCTTGAAAAATGGTTACATAGCTCGCGTTGGGGATGTTAATGATGTCATTAGAGATTCAACCACTATTATTAATGGAAATGGTCTTTATGCAGCTCCAGCTTTTATAGATGCGCACATACACATAGAGAGTAGTATGCTTACGTTGACTGAATTCGCTAAGGCAACTATTCCCCATGGTACTGGAACAATAATTACTGATATTCATGAGCTAACTAATGTGATTGGAGAAAAAGCGCTCAAATTAATATTGAATGAAGCAAAAAACTTACCACTAAATGTCTTTATAATGGTACCCAGCTGTGTTCCGGCCGCTCCTGGGATCGATACTTCAGGTGCCAGGATAGACTCAAATAAGGTTAAGGAATTAATAAACCTTCCAAATGTATTGGGTTTAGGAGAAATGATGAATTATCCTGGAGTACTAAACACGGATACGGAAGTCCTAGAAAAGATAATTACAACGCATAGGCAAAGAAAAATTGTGGACGGTCACGCTCCTTTATTGTTTGGAAAAGAATTACAAGCATACATAGCAGCCGGCATCTTAACAGATCATGAGAGCACTACCGGAGAAGAAGCCATTTCTAAACTGAGAAACGGAATGTATCTAATGGCTAGGGAGGGATCCCTATCAAAAAATCTTAATATATTAGCGTCCGTCATGGAGAAAAACCTAAGCTTGGAGAGATGCATAATTGTCAGCGATGATAAGCATCCTAACGATTTGCTAATTAATGGGCACTTAGAACCTGCATTAAGGAAAGCGATTAACATGGGCATCGATCCCATAAAGGCAATTAAGATGGTTACAATTAATCCCGCTCGAGCATATAGATTAGATAGGATAGGAGCTATTGGACCCGGTTATTATGCTGATATCGCTTTAATTCGTGATTTAGAAGAATTTAAAATTGAGAAAGTCTTTCTCAAAGGTCAGTTAGTAGCCGAAAATGGAAAGTTGTTAGTGGATTTACCTAGATATGATTATCCAGAGGAAGTTCTACAAACAATTCATGTTAAGAAGATTCCGAATGAGAAAGATCTCACAATAGAGTATCATGGAGAAGACGAAATTGTTTCTGTGAATGTAATAGGGGTGCGAGAAGAAAGCTTAATAACTGATCACATAAGAGAAAAAATGAAAGTGCGGAATAATATGCTCCTTCCAGACCCAGCACAGGACATACTAGAAATCGTTGTGGTAGAAAGACATAAGAATACAGGTAATATTGGGAAAGGATTCGTTAAAGGATTTGGCTTGGAGAGAGGTGCATTGGCATCCAGCGTTGCTCACGATAGCCATAATATTATCTGTGTAGGTGCTAGTTTGAAGGATATGTGTATAGCTATCGGAAGATTGATTGAGATTCGAGGAGGATTAGTTGTTGTAGAATCTGGTAAGATATTAGCAGAACTTTCATTACCACTAGGAGGATTAATTAGTTTAGAATCTGTTGAATCCGTGGCTACAAAGCTTAGTGAAATTAATTCGAAAACTCAAAAGCTTGGATGCAAATTAAAACATCCATTCCTGACCCTCTCATTCCTTGCTTTACCAGTTATACCAAAATTAAAGATGACGGATAAAGGATTGTTCGATGTAGAAGAATTCAAACATATAGATGTCATATCTTAATGTTCCCTCCTTTATTATGCGACTATAAATGTTCAACTTTTTCTATTAATGCTTTTAGATAAGGAATTATGTCTTTTAAGAATTTTTTACCATCATCCGTGATTGAATAGACCCTTCGCGGTTTTGCCTCGTCCTCTAACATCCATTCCGACTTCACAAAGCCCGCCTCCTCTTGCTTTTTTAATATAAAGTAAACCATTTGTCTTGGTATATCGATTTTAAGAAGTTCGTTTAGCTTTATCGTAAGTTGATAGCCATGCATAGGTTCTTTGAGTAAAAGTTTTAGAATAAAGAGCCCCAGTAATAGAGGAGGAACAGCATGTTTTATCTTTAGGCGATTCAGGTATTCAAAGCATTTCCCTCCATATTGATCAATAACGCCCAGCATCCCGCTCCCGAATTTCATTCTTCAGAGAAATTATATTACATTATATATCTAAGATTATCTATAAACATAGATAGTAAATATTATAAATAGTAAAAATTTTTCCTATTCTTTCTTACAATACGATTAAGCTTGAGCTTGTGATGAAAAAGGTGAAGAAAGAAATAAAATAAGACAGTTAATTACCTTAATATTAATCATAGACTTTCTGATTATATTAGTGACCGGAATTTTTCTAATCCGTTGTATAACAACACTCTTTCCTATGCGATCGACCGGCTTTTAGGAAAATTCATACGATTAGAGGTATAATTATAAGGGCATTGATAATTGTTCATATATTGATTGAGTTGAGGATAATGAGAATTATGAAAGAGAACTTGCTTAGCAAAAAGTATAAAAGAGCTTTTAAAAATCCATGAGAATGTTCAATATACCTTTTATATTTTTTCTATCGATTAGTAAAATTGCATTAAAAAGAAGTTATGACTCATTATAACTAAAAAGTGCAAACATTTTAAGACGCTCTAGAAGTTATTTTTTCTGCGAATATTCGGAGCACTTCCTTTTTCACCATGAATATATCTTCTGCTTCTGGTATTTTTGCGATAACTGTATAAGTTATTTCTTTAGAAGTAATCTTACTCACAATCAATTCTATATCTTTTATCCTATCTTTGATTTTTTCCTTTATCTCCATTACAGTGTTCTTTATTTCCTCAATAGGAACACTTACTGATACGGGAATATCAATCGGATATGCATAATATTCATGACCATTTTCTTCGACTTTGAATTTTATTATCTCCTTATTAAGTACATCAGTATTAGAAATTAGAACATGAGAGCCATCATCTTTGACAATTTTAACATTATTTATCGTCATGTCTGCAATTACTCCTTCATGATTTCCTATTTTTATGTAATCCCCAATTCTAACTTTTCCCGTAATTATTACATACATACCAATAATAAAATTAGATATCGCATTTGTACTCGCAAAGCCTATCGCAGCACCTATTAAAGCGCCAGCTCCAACAAAGTATTCTGTTGGTAGCCATTTTACGCTCGCTAGCGCGATTATGACCGCTGTTAAGAGTATTATTCTGAAGAAAACTCTCACGCCCTTCAGTGTTTCAACATCAACGTGTACCATTTTGGCTATTGATTTTATGTAACGCGAGAACATGCGATCTATCACTAATGCGACAATTACTATGATTAAAATTTTTAATATCTCTAAAAACTCGGTCCAGTATTGTTCTATTATGGGTATCATAGATAGAACCCCTTATGAATTAGTTCATTCACAGTAGATAACTAAAGATAAAAAGCACTATTTGATCATTTTAAATCATACTATATCGCACTGATAGTCACTATTAATAAAATCAACTAATGGGAACTAAGGGGCATTTTGTATTACTATGTCCATCATCTTCTATTTTTTACGGTTCACCTTGCTAGACCCTCCTTAATATTATCTCTTCAAAATATCCATAGTTAGATTATTATTCTCTCCTTATTAGGAATTCAACGTTTGTCACAGATATTACGTCAAATTTTGTAATCAGTTATCTAGAATTAATTTAAAATTCATTAATTCTGGAGAATATATAACTCTTCGATCAACAATTAATGGATTAACTGGTTGTGTTTAAAATGGGAAAATATTACATTGGAATCGATCTTGGTGCCACGTGGATACGTGTAGCGATTGCTGATAAACATGGTAATATTCTACGTAAGGCAAAAGTTCCAACACCGAAAAAATATCCAGAATTGATAACAAGTATCCTCCAAACAGTAAATCAAGTAAGGAGAGATATCACAATAAAATATGTATCAAGCATCGGAATAGGTTCCATAGAGCCCCCTGACATTAGAAAAGGCATTATAAATCCTCCAAATCTCCCTCTAAAGAATATCAATATAGTTAAACCAATAATTGAGGAATTTCAGTTACCAACTTACATAGTTAAT
>JAHKLF010000172.1 GCA_029856615.1 Candidatus Njordarchaeota archaeon | reverse complement strand
TGGCTAATGGCACAGAAGCATTTTAGGGCTCTTGTAGAGTCCGCCTTTGCATCCATGAAGTCTTTCTTTAATAGTATTGAGTCGAGAGGGGATAAGGCAGCTGAGATTGATGTGTTGGTTCTTGCTATGACGTATAATGTCGCTAGATGCGTCGCTAGAGGTCTTCTGAAGGTCTAAGAAAGCTTTGGAAAGGCTTATATTTGGACAAGGGGCAGAAGAAATATGAAATAAAGCCCATAATAGACTTTAAAATATGGAATTGGACATTATTAATGCTTATGTTCACATACCTCTAATAATTAAGGTGACAATGTGTTCTTCTAAAGGATTAGCTTCAATACCTTCATTGTCAGATTTTGGTTCTGGGGATAACCATGGCTTTTTTGGTTTAATTGCGCGGTTAGTTTTGCTTTTAGTTATCATTGACTTTTTAAAGCTTGTTGAAGCTAATTGGAGGAGTATTGAGAAGTTTCTTTGCATTCATTAATCTTGGTTTATGATTGATTTCCCCTGTTTTATATTTCTTCCTCCTTTCTTCTTTTTGCTTCGACGATTTTTTTAATTACTTTGGAAGGTAAAGCAATATCTTCCTTACGCATTTCGATTGGTTTCACAAGCTCTAATCCATGTTCTTCGCTTATTTGAATTTCCCACATTCTTAAATCATGATTAGTTTGGCGCATTTTTTCGATAATCAGAAATCGTCTTAATACTCCCCCACGGATATATCGTCTTAATCTTATTATACCATCGGCAACGTGTTCTATTCCGAACCCAAATGCGTCAGATGTAGTTACCGCATACTGGCTGGTAACGAGTATCGTAAAATTCCACTTACTCAACGTTCTCTTGACCTGATACGAATATTTCCTTGCCATAGCAGGCTTATCTAACCAAAAAGCGGACATGCTATCGATGACTAATCTAGCGTGGGTATAGCCAAACTTCTTTTTAGCCTTAATAACCAGCGCAATTAATTCATCTATAGTAAGTCTCCTAAGACACCATTCATCTCGCTCTTCTCGCATTAATGCATCTACTATTATTAGATTTTCCCGGCTCATTTCTTCGTAAAAATTCCAGCCAAATTGCATTGCCTGACGTATAATGCTTTCTCGACTCTCTTCTGTTGTAATATAAATTCCTGGCTCCCCCTCTTCTAGACCCTTTGCAATAAAGTGTAAACAGAGAATGGTTTTTCCAGTACCAGGTTCTCCAGTGACAGCTACAAAGAACTTCTTTGGAATGCCGCCTCGGAGTAATTCATCGAGTTTTTTGATACCGGTTGAGACTCTCTCTATTTTCAATCTACACCGCCACCCGATATTTGAGAAAAACTTGTAAGATTTTTATTTAATATTATGATGAAGGCGATACCTTAAGAAAATTCTTCAACAAGTTTCCTTCCTCTCTCTGTTAATGTGTAATGTACTCTTTTTCTCCCTCCTTTTACTTCCTCTGATAAAATCGATAAAAGACCCATTTCCTCTAATTCTTTAAGATGCTGATACATCGTTGGTAAACCTATTTTCAAGTCATATTTCTCTCTCAAAGCTTTCCAGATGGAGTATCCATAAGTATTACCCTCGGAAACTGCTTGCAAAATTCTTATTTTTGTTTCTCCAAGACGAGAGACGGGTCTTTGTTCTCCAATAATGCTAAGTAATCTCCCGAGATCCTTAGCTTGTGATACAGTATCTCTAATTGCCTTAGGATGTTTGAGTCCCGCACCTGTGAGCACTAAAACGACGCTTTCACCACGCAATATAACACCGTCATCGATAAGTTTTCTTAAACCTGCTAATGCAGTAGCACCTGCGGGTTCAACTAATATCCCTTCTTGTCTGGCTAATTGAGCCAGTGCTTTGAGTATTTCAGAATCGGAGACACTAATAGCTTTCCCGCCGGTTTCTCTAAGAATTCTTAATACTTCTTTTCCATGAACTGGGTTACTTATTGCAATATCGGTTGCAATAGTGTCTTTAATTTCCTTTAAAGGAACTACGACATCCGTTTTCTCTTCATAAGCTCTTACAATTGGATCAACGGCTTCAGTTTGAATGGCGTGAAATGATGGATAAGTGTCATCTTGCGTGAGACCCAAGTCAATTAACTCTTTAATAGCCTTATAAATTGTTATTAATAAAGCGCCGCTGCCTACGGAAAGGACTAAGTGATCTGGTAAAATGAAGTTCATTTGCTCTACAATCTCGTAACCAACTGTTTTTATGCCTTCTAAATACCAAGGATTTGATGTTGAAATTACGTAAGCTTCTAAAAACATCATTTCGCTCCGTCTTAATGCTTCCTCGTAACTATTAACTACGTAAATCTCCGCATTATAAATTGCCATTTGATATAATTTTCCAACGTCAATTTTCTTGGGAACAAATATATAGGCTTTCAACCCAGATCTCGCAGAGTAGGCAGAGACAGAGGCTCCTAAATCTCCCGTTGTCCCGCATGTTAAGGATTTATAACCAGACTCAATTGCTTTACTAACTTCGACACTCACGCCGCGATCTAGAAATGAGCCCGAGGGATTCCTTGTTTCATCCTTGAGATAAAGCTTGGATACTCCTAGACTACTTGCTAATCTCTCAGATCTTAATAGAGGAGTCCAGCCTTCATGTAACGTAATTATATTTTTCAAATCGCTAATGGGTAAAATCTTATGATAACGCCACATGCTAAAGAAGCGTTTATCAATCAAATCTTTTCTCGATCTCAGATTTTCATAGTTATAGACAACCTTTAACAACCCTCCGCATCGAATGCATTTTCTATATAAGGGTTCTGGCGGGTATTCTGAACCGCATTCTACGCACTGGAGTTTAAAATTAACGGCCATTCTGCAAACCTACTCAAATTTTTAGGGCAATATATCGGTTTTGTTATCGATATATTGGTAATAATCTATATATTATTTACTTTTTAGGAATGAACAGATATTCGCTTATGTGAACCGATGCGTCTCTGCTATCTATTATGGTGATGGAAAATTGAAATCACTAGAGATTTCGATTCGCGATCTTAGCTTAATTGTAATTTTTACCGCAGTAACATTTGTCTTCACAACGATAATTACAATTGCAACTCCAGCCACTAGAGGATTCATTAACATAGGAGAAACGGGAGTTTATTTATCAGCTTTAATAGGAGGGCCTTTAGTAGGGGCTATAGCGGGTGGTTTAGGTTCCGCATTAGCTGATATTGCTCTTGGGTATTACTGGTATGCTCCCGGAACATTTATAATAAAGAGTATTGAGGGATTCTTAGCAGGATGGCTTAGTCGAAAAATAGTAAGAACTAAGCAGTATACAAAAATCATAATAGCGGCTTTAGTATCTATCATGTTAATTGCATTTCTATGGGTAATGGCTTATGGAGGAATAGAAATCAGCATAATTATTTTTGGCAATCCAATTGAGATATTAATACCATTTTGGCTCGTTATAGGCATAGCAATAGGTTTAGGTGTAGTTTTTATAATTTTAGCTTTAATTGGTAAAGTTTACAGTGACTTAGCGCTAGCTTGCCTAATAAGCGGCGTTGAAATGGTGTTTGGCTATTATCTTTATGAAACATTGCTATTTGGCGCTAAAATAGCACTCGTTGAAGTGCTGCCTAACTTTATTCAGCCCATAGCGGGGATAATTATAGGAATCCCGATAGTCCTAGCGTTGATGGAGATGGGAGTAGATGTTGATATTGCGAGATTTATACGTAAGGTACAAGAAGAGCAGATATCCCGCTCTTAATAAAATTTCATTCGAACATAATAAACCAGGTATCCTATTAATTGCGGGGAGAAGCGGCGGTGGGAAATCCACTCTAGCTAGATGCTTATTTGGTTTAATTCCTCATTTTTTTGACGCTGAAGTACATGGATACATCAATATTTTAGGTATAAATCCTATCAAAACCGGGCCACAACCACTCGCGAGGAAAGTAGGATTTGTTTCTCAGAATCCCGAAATGTTCATTTCTGCACTAACTGTAGAAGAAGAAATAATTTCTCCTCTCAGCAATACGGGAGTAATAAGGGAGGAAATGATTAACCGACTCAAGAAACTTGCAGAAATTTTTGAGCTAGGAGGTATCTTAGATAAGCCAACCTTAGAAATCAGTGCTGGTCAAATGCAGAAAGTCGCAATTGCATCGGCTTTGGCTTTAGATCCTAAAATATTAGTCTTAGACGAACCTTTTGCTAGATTAGATGGCTATAATTCTCTCTTAGTA
>JAHKLF010000171.1 GCA_029856615.1 Candidatus Njordarchaeota archaeon | reverse complement strand
TGGATAGCCCCCGTATACAGCATTGTTACAAATGCTAAACTAGATTTTTATGGTGAGATTTGGAGATTTGACTCCGAAAAAACACCTGAACGTGTCGCGCAGGGAGATATAATAGAGTTTGTACGAACTCCAGCGAGCATCACCATAGATGAAGAAGAAATAAGAAGCGAAGTCAAAAGAAAGATTCGAAGAAAACGAGTAATATAGGTATTGGTGTCGCGATAAATGTTAGCCTTAAGATACGACCGACAAGCTAGGATAGATGGCTGGGACCAGGAAAAAATAGCTACACTGCGCGTTGGTGTTATTGGAGGCGATTGTGGAGCATACTACACTTTATTACCGCTAGTTGCCATGGGTGTCGGAGAAAGAGGAGAAATACGAATATTAAGTAATAACCTTAACAGAATAAAACTCCTAGATGCCAGAATCTACATCCCAGATGATCTAATTAGTATTCTAAGTAAAGTGAATCCTTTAATATCAAAGAGCATAAGATTCCTGCGCGTAGATCTAATAAGAAGGGAATTAACTGTTTTCTTACGTAATCTAGATGTAATAATAGATACAACTAATAATCCTACATCCAAAGCAATCGCTGCTGAATACGCAGTTAAAAATAATATCCGGTATATCTCATTTTCAACAATGCCATGTTATGGCCGATTAGAATTCGTTTGGGACAATATTAATGAGAATAAGCCCAGATTAAAGGACTTAGATTATCCCTTTTTCTTGCCAGAATTTAGAAGCGCTCAACAAGAAGAACTCATGAGCATATTATTCGGTGGATTCGCCGCAAGCTTCATATCAAATTACGCAGCTGGTAAAAAACAAGGACAAGGAAGAATAATATATAACTTACTATCGTCTGATAGATTATCCTTACCTAACATATCAGATTACACTAAATTCATCATTAAATACATATATAAGATCCCCTCCTCTATCGATTTCTCCAATTTTAGAGTGGTAATGATAGGTGCCGGCGCACTAGGAAACCCTGTAGCTATTGCTCTAGCAAAAATAAGAATAGGAGAACTAATCATAATTGATTACGATCGAGTAGAAGAGACCAATTTAAACAGACAATACTGTTATTATGACTCCGTCAATGAGTATAAAGCTAAAGCACTCGCCGAAAAAGTAAAAATCATGAGCGGCATGGAGACAAAAGCAGTACCCGTCATAGAAGAATTCAACTTAGATAAAGTACTTAATGGCAAATTACGAAAATACTTTGAAAAGGCAGATTTAATCCTCGCTTTAGTCGATAATTTCGATGCTAGAGCAGATGCTGCTGATTTAGCTGAAATACTAAAAAAGCCGCTTATTATTGGTGGAACATCTCCATTTAGCGGCCATATGGCGATCTATATACCAGGAAAAACACCAAATCTAAATGATTTAATGAAGTACCGAGAACATGCAGAAAAAACTGATAGATTAAGATGCATAGAGGTTAGAGAACCCTCAGTTGTGACATCTAACCAAGTGATCGGCGGCCTAATTGCCCTTGAAATATTAAAAGTCCTTAGACCAGATATCTACGGAGAACCTAGTTTAAGACCTATACACTTTTATTCGTATATGGGAGGGCGACTCGAAGTATGATCAATCGGGAACTTATCGAGAAAACCACAAAACCCCTAAAACGGATAGAACTTATACTGATAAAATCCAGAGACCCAAGTTTAAAGAAATTCTTCAACACTATCTTATCATGCCAGAGCAAAAGTGATACGCGCAGAGCAATCATAGAATTCATTATAAGGGAAGCTCCGAGAAAACTATTGTCTAGCACGGCATTAAGCTATACTAATCAGAAAAACCCACTTATTAAGCTTAGTGAAAGAGTACTAAATATTTTAAGCCGCAAGCAAATAAGCGAACCTTTATCCCCGAAAATCTCCTTTAAACCAATAGAGTTATTCTTACCACCAAGCACATCCACCATAATCTTCTGGCAAAAAATTTTGAGTGTATTATCAAAAAGTGCTAGAGAATTCCTAGAATTCCTAATGAGTAAATGTCTATCAACGACAGACTTCATCGCAACCCTCGGAATAATAATATACTTCGAACAACTTGAAAAAACCCAAAGAGAATTATTAACACGCTATTTCATAAGAACTAATGACTTTCCAGCAACATTTTACCTAGCATCCCTTCTTCATATCTTAACTTTAACGAGTGAAAAGTTGATAATAAAAACAAAAAGCCCATTCATGAGGAAAAAGTATCTAGCAGGATATACGATAGATATACTACCGATAGGCACAAAACTCATAGTAAAAGAAAAAAGAGGCCCTTATTATTATGCCAAGAAAAGCGATGACCCCCTAGAAAAAACATATATACTCCACGAGAGAGAAGTTGTAGTTATCGGAAAAATACACCAAGAAAAACAAAAATTACAGAAAAAAGCACGAGAGTTGATAGAAAAGCTATTAAAACAAACTAGAAGAAAAATAACTCAATTATAGATTTAAGAATACTTCATCTAAACTGGTATTTAACCTTCCTCAATAACACTATTTAAAAACCTCGCGAAAGCATCAGCCAATATTTTGCCTTTCTCAGTTAAACCGTAAATCTTCTCCTTAAAAGCAGCAACCCTTTTAGTCTTCTTTAACTCCACGAGACCATGTTCCACTAACTTCTTAAGCTTCACAGACGTAGTTAACAACGTAATATCCGCATACTTAGCGGCAACATGATTGATTCTACTAATATTCATATCACCCTCACGAAGCGCCAGAAGAATGATAATCGAATATGGGTCAAAAACCTTCAAAGCTGCATAATCATTTCTCACCCTATACCTTTTACCCCCAACCATCTTTCATCACTATTCAGACCGGAATTAAGTGAATTAAATTCACATATTTCATCGTAATATTAAAATATTTATTTAATTTTCATAACATATTGAAATTTATAAACAAATTTCTCATTTAATAATAAAAAATAAATCAAATCATCCCTTCCAAACTGCAATAGGACGCATCTTAACAGCCTTTTTAGCAATGCCCGCGCCCACCGCTGCATTCACAACTTCATCTAAATCCTTATAAGCTTGCGGAGCCTCCTCAGCCAAAACAGCCTTACTAACCGAATCTACTAAGATACCTTTCTCTGCTAACCATTGCTGAATCTGACCGCCCCAGAATCTTCTCTTAGCCGCAGCTCTACTTAAAACTCTCCCAGCACCATGAACAGTTGATCCAAAAACTTCCTCCATAGCCCTCTCAGTCCCCAGCAGAATATAACTACCTTGTAACATATTACCACCAACTAAAATTGGTTGACCAATCGCTCGATAATCTTGAGGAATTTCTGGTCTTCCTGGAGCAAACCCTCTAGTGGCCCCCTTTCTATGAACAATTAGCTTCTTTTTGACTCCATCTATAACATGCTCCTCAATCTTACCAATATTATGAGCTACATCATAAACTAAACGCAATTCAACGTCACTACCAAAAACCTCCTGGAAAGCTCTCCTAGCAAAATGAGTAATCATCTGCCTATTACAGAAAGCATAATTAGCAGCAGAAGCCATAGCAGCAAAATAACTTTGACCCTCAGGACTATCAAATGGAGCATAAACTAGCTGGAGATCCCTTAGCTTAATGTTATACTTCCTTATAGCCCGACGCATTATCTCCAAATAATCCGAAGCAACCTGATGACCAAAACCACGAGAACCAGTGTGAATCATGACACCAACTTGGCCAACTTCCTCAATACCCATAACCTTGGCGGCATGCTCATCGAATATCTGATCGATGACCTCGACCTCGATATAATGATTACCAGATCCAAGAGTACCGAGCTGCGGAGCGCCCCTCTTCCTGGCCTTATCACTCACCTTTGTCGGATCAGCGCCGGGAATCACGCCCCCATCCTCGATGTGTTCGAGATCCTTCTCGTAGCCGTAGCCATGCTCAACAGCCCACTTCGCGCCGAGCCTCATGACCTCATCCAGCTCAGCTCGCGATAGTCTAACGTGACCGCCTCTACCGACACCTGCTGGGATATTCCTCGCAATCGCTCTAAGAAGCTCCCTGAGACGAGGTTTAACTTCGTCAAAGCGAAGATTAGTGGTTAGAAAGCGGACGCCACAGTTGATATCGTACCCGATCCCTCCGGGGCTTATTATACCTTCTTCGAGATAAAATGCTGCGACACCGCCGATTGGGAAGCCATAGCCCCAGTGGGCGTCAGGTAGCATTATGCTCCATTTCGCGATACCTG
>JAHKLF010000170.1 GCA_029856615.1 Candidatus Njordarchaeota archaeon | reverse complement strand
CGCTGAAATCAGCAATTCTGGTTTTATCATTCTACCCGTTTTTTCATTTAACCATTGAGAAAGCTTAGTAATGAGCGTATCTACAGCCTCAATTATCGAGCCACTCGCTGTTCTTAAGATTGTACCATTATATATCGTCAGAATGTCCGTAGAACCGTATCCAATATCTATAACAACACTATCTATTGCTTTCTGTTCACCTCTCTTCTTTAGTACATAATACCAGGAGCCATAAGGCTCCGGCATTACGGGTGCTGCGAGTATTTTAGCTTTCACTATTTTCATATCTCCCGTGGCATCATTCTTTATTTTTATTTGATGAGTCCCAACTAATGTTTTTCCTAATTCTTCCATTTCATTGGTTCCCGTTGCTACGGGCACCCCCGTAGCTACAATAAAGGTCTGTTCCGCTCTATCTGCTATGAGTCCTAAAGCCGCTTTAACGGCTATTAGAGCATTTCTAGCACTTTTCATCCTTCCTTCCCGTGCTAGAGGGATCTTAACTAATGATTGTAATCTCGCCAGTTCTCCGACATAGTACTCTTCTCCACTCTCTAATTCGATTACTAAATTATTTTCCCAGCTTTTATCTTGCGTTAACCCTCGAAAACCTGGATTGGGCTCTCCAATTAAGCTCGGAAATCGTATCTTTTTGACACCTACTGAAATTTTAATAGAGCTTGTGCCTAAATCAATACCAACTGGTGTTACTCCACCAAATAATACCACTTTAATCACCATTCGCAAGTCAAAAATTTACTAATTGGAAGGTAAGGTAAAAAGGAAACAAAAAGTTAATCTTTTTAATTCAAAAATCTGAGAATATTGCGGTTTGTATATCGATTTTACTATACTTTAAACATCATTAAATAGTTTACTTGTAATACCCCTACGATGCCCGATTTTATAGCTTAATTAAGGTGAGCATATGTCGGGGTCGCTCGCTGAGATATGGAGATTCAATATAGAAGGTGGTGCTTTCGCACCAGCCATTGGTGATGTTGATAATAATGGCATAATGGAGATTGCTGTTGGAGGTAGAAATGGCGTACTGTATTATCTGTCCATGGATGGAAAAGAGATATGGAGTTCAAAGATATCAACAGGCGCCATAAGAACACCTGTAATCAGTGATATGGATGATGACGGCCAACTAGAGGTTTTATTATCTACTTTTGATGGTTCAGTGATTACCTTAAGGGGTACAGAAATCTTGTGGAAGTACACGGGATTTCGAGCACTAGTAGAGCCTCCAGTTGTAGATGACATTGATGGAGATGGAGAAAAAGAAATCATTGCAGGAAGCAAGGATCACACATTAAGAGCCCTCAAAAATGGTAAAGAAATATGGCGAGTAAATTTTGGGGACTGGGTATATATGCCCGCAATAGGAGACATTGATGGAGATGGAGAAAAAGAAATCATTGCAGGGAGTGCTGATAAGACTCTCAGATTCCTTAAGGGTGATAAAGAAATTGCAAAGATAATATTTAATGGTGGAGTGTGGGAACCAATACTATACGACCTTGATAATGATGGTACTTCTGAAGTAATCGTTGCGTCTGGTGATGGTACTCTAAGAGCCTTCAAGGGTACTTCTGAAATATGGAAAAAAGATTTTGTTCAACCAGTTTTCACGCCGTCCTTGGGAGATGTTAATAATGATGGCAAAGATGAGATTGTTGTTTGTGTTCAACCAAATGTAACTTATGTACTAGACTTAGAAGGAGACATAATAGCGAAATTCACAGGAATCGCTGGGGATCGTCCAACGATCGGGGACATTGATGGAGATGGGCAGAATGAGATCATTATAAGTACATTTAATGGTAATTTAGCCATCCTTAAACTCCACGAGGGCATTTTAAAGCAAATTTCGATTCAAAGATATCCTAGAATGACAATCTATAAACCCGTTATCTTCGACATAAACAATGATGGTTTAAATGAAATTTTGATTGGCGTCCGTGGCGAAGGCATTATAACACTCCGGTATATCAAGGCATGAGTAATTTAAACTGCTTTTTACTAATTTTTTATCTTATGGAACCACTAATAGAGGCTGTAATCACTTAATTTGTATTCTTATTGAAAGGTAATCATATTGATAAAGATAATAATCGTTGGTTTGAATGATCTCACTACTACCTTCTTGAGAATACTCTGTGAAATCAAAAAAGGAAAAAAGTATCCTCAAATACTCGATGGTATAGGCCCTTATAGTGCCAGTGACATTGAATGTATTAGTGTATTTGATACTAATAAACACTTTCTAGGGCGATCATTAGGTGATGTACTGGGCATTAAAAACTGTGTGTATTCGTCGATAAACATATCTCCTGGCATACTAATAGATACCCCTCCTAAAAATATCGTTAGGAGAATCTCTTTTCAATCAGCAGAGGTAGATGATCTTAGAAATATACTCAACAATCTTAATGCTGATGTGGCCATTATCGCTGTGAATAGCTTCGCTGAAAAAACAGTTAAAAAATATGCTCAATTATTCGCGGAAAAGGGAATATCTGTAATCAACACTACTCCAATTAGGTTAGCCTATGATGAAGAAATAGTCAAATTATTCGAAGAGCGAAACTCCATAATTGTGGGTGATTTCATACGCGGATTAATTGATTATTATTACTTTGAACTATGGATAAGTAAACTTTGCGAAACTTTTGGACTTAAAGTTAAAGAGATTTTCACAAAAATTTATGTAGGAGGTATCGAAGGCGGATCTTTAACTATGGAAAAAATGCGATCAAGAATACTTCACGCAACAAGCGCATACCTAAAAGCGATATTCCCTCAGGCTCGCGATACTGGATCCGCAATTGAATGGAGACAATTTTTACATTCATATAAAAAGAAATACCTCCTCGCTCTTCTCGAAGACACCTTTGGGAATGAAATAAATATTACATTTCAATTAATGACGAATTCGGTTAGTGATTCTGCATTCATCTTATTTGATGTGGTAAGAGCAATCATGCTAGCACGAAATGCAAAATTGCGGGGGCGTATTGATGAAATTTGTTATTATGGATTCATTTTTACGGATAAGAAAAAACCGCGAGATCCCAAAGAGCTGAGTAAAACTTTTCGTGCTTTTCTTTCTAAGCTTTCCTCGCAATAATACTAATGTATCTTCCAATATATCTGAAAAAAGGCTTCTCACAGAGTAATAATTCTAATTTACTGAGAACTTTTTCTAAGCGATTAAGTTTTGATCTCTTGAAATTCATGAGTAGCAAAGAAAAAATTGAAAAAGCCTTTATAAGTTTAAAACCGCTCAATCTTAGGATTTTTTTGACCTCTATTGGGTTATAATAATGTGTCGGTATCCTAACTCTTCCTCCTTTAGGAAGTGGGATTGTTACTCTTGTAAAAGGCTCTTTAGCTTTAATTAACGTCTTTATAAAAAGTTTAGGTTTCGATATTACCTTAAGCATCCAGTCTAGAGCGAATTTATTCAATACCGTGAAACCGAATACTCCTTTTCTTTTTAGGACCCTATTAACTTCTTTAAAGATTCTAAAATATGCTCGTGAATGATCTAATGCACCAAAAATGCCTAAAATTAAATCAAATGACTCTGACTTGAAAGGAAGTTTCTCCGCAGGTGAGATTGCTAGATCCATATTTTCAATTCCCCGTCCGACAATAAGCTTTCTACCATACTTGATCGGCTTTCCTGCAATATCAATTCCAAGCAATAGATATCGATGGTTATTCATGGAATCAATGAGAAATTTTGTAGCCCAAAGTTCCCATCCCCATCCACAGCCTATCGCTAAGATACTTACTATCTTCGACTCATTATTTTTCTCTAGTATGAAACTAAGACACTCCTTGATTAATCTCAGGTGAGAAAGCCTCATATGTCTAACGAACTCGTTTTTAAATGCTTTCCATGGAGCTGGAGGTAATGCTTCGTATAGCCCCCGTAACTTATTACATGTTGTTATTCTAGTAGGAGGTATGAGAATAAGTATTCCTCTTCTAATATAGTATCGCATGTTATTACATATTATGTATCCCGAAAAAGGCTCTCCTGAGATATTATCGTACTTAGAAATCCTCATCCGTAATTCCTTACAGTCCAGAAATCTCATAATCCAGGGTTTCAAGAGACCCCCCCTAAATTACATCTTTCGGCTCTCTCCATACGACTATTTTTCCTATTTGCCAATCTCTTAATATTATACGTGCAGCCTCATCTAAATTTGGCTTCCCGCCCGGCAGTAACCTTCCTCTTTTAATTGCAAGTTTTTGTAGGAATTTTAT
>JAHKLF010000017.1 GCA_029856615.1 Candidatus Njordarchaeota archaeon | reverse complement strand
TTCAAATATAAAGACTAATAACCAGCAGAGTTTAAATTTCTCAGTAAAGGGATCTAAAATGAGAATTTCACCAACAAGATAAGAAATTATTAGCATAAATAGGTGAACAGCTTCGGTCATCAGTGCCATTGCTAAAAATGAGAAACCGAGTGCGATCGTTGCAAAGCTTTTTTCACCATATTTTACAACCTTCAGGCTAATATATGTAACGCTAATTGCAAAACTCATACCTAGGATATCAGATATTACGGTGAGCATTAATGATGCTAACAAATAATTTAACATTGTGATCCTATGCACAACTTGTTCTCATAGTTTATATTTTCTTTTGAGTAATTGAATGTTTTTGGTGTTAATTGTGGCTAAAAGTTTAGCGCGATTACTATCAGCAATGCTTATTATGTTTATATTACTCTGCACGGGACAATTTAAGGTGTACTCTCAGCCATCATGGATACCCAATGAGTCTTCAATTGTCAGCGGCGATATACGTTTTAAGTTTAAAGATACGCATCCTGAATATTTAATAGAGAATATTAAGGCTGAGGACATTTATTATATCATAAGATTTTCTCGCATAGTAGAATTCATAGACAAAAATGATAACAATGTTTATGATTCCAGCGATATAATCACAGCGATTGGCGTGTTATGTGAAAAAGTAGTATGGGATATCACATATGATGAAAGAAGGATAGATGATGTAACGGAATTAATGGTTAATTTATCAGCGAGAATAAGAGTCATTAAGATAGGCATGCAGGGTTATCCGATTTCATATGCACGAGTAACTCTAGTTCATCGTATTTTCGATAGGGATATCATGATTAATGCTTATGAGATAAAAGGACAATATGAGCTTAAGATAGATATAATCATAGAGGATTGGCCATGGCATAAAAAGCAATCTAAAATAGCTTTGCTTATAAGCATTGAGGGATATAAACAAATTGAAAAAGGGAGATATAAAAAACACAAACCTAAAATGCATTTCTCAAAGGAAGAGATAAGGCATAATGTGATAAATAAGATATATATCATTTCTCCAGACGCGAAATACGGAGTAGAGTTCAGAATAGCTAATAAAGTGAGAATAGATGGTAACGAATCGATAATCCATGGCGTAAAAGAGCTGAGGAATGAAAGCATTGAAGAGCAATTTGCAATTACGTATCCCAGATTTGATAGGATATTATACCATGATCCAAGTATCAGAATATTTTTTGAGGAAGAAGAAAAGATCGGAGTATACGGGATCACGGCCGGGATCGTTATAAGTATAATGATGATTGCATTAGCAGCAGTTACAATTTTAAAAATAAGAAGACTCATGAGAAAGATGTAATTCAATATGAATAAGCTTTAATATTTCTCTCTGACGAATCATAAAGTATGTAATAACAATTTAGTGTGTTCTAAATATGAGAATAAAGGAATTAAAGAGCGCAATAGTAGAATGGAGGACTAATGTTCAAGACGACGAGATAGCGCTTGCATATGCTTTTGCTGGTAAGCTTATTTTAGTAATTCGAGAATTACTTAAGAGAAAGAAACCTGTAATAATTAAGGTAAAGAAATTACATAAGTTCTTCAATTATCACCGAATAATTCTGTATTGCTTAAACAAGCATTTTCATATTAAGCGAGATGGGAGCTGGTATATAATCTGGGATGTAAAGCAAAAAACCATTAATAGAACGATTAAATTGACGGATATGGATAGAAAAATAATAGATCAAATCGTGGAATAAGTTCATCAATAAAGGTTCATTCGATGATTCCTCTACGCGCGTTTATTTTTAATACATATGGAGATAGAATAGTAATTGATTTCTTAAATACTGACAGTAATGAAGTTAAAATCGCCGAGAGAGTTCGCCATATACTAGAATCAAATGTGGGAAGAGTATGCGCTCCTCATACAATTATCAATCAATTGATTAGAAATACAGGGGATGAGAAGAAGGCTCTCCTATATTTTTATGCATCAAAATTTTTCTATGATTTCGAAGTAAAGGAAGCGCCTAATACCGTCTTAGAATTCTATCTTTACATTGAAAAAAATCATCATGGTTTTATTCCATTGGGAGGATTAAACCATGTGATTTCCAATTACTGTACGGAGAAGGATATTGAAGAGAGAAATTTTAGATTATTATTAGCTGAGAGCATCTTTGGTGCTAAGCGACTCATTAGGAAAAGAGATCTTAAAAATCCTAAGTACCTGATACTCATTGCAAACTATCTTCTCTTGGAAAAAGCTTTCTCTTTGCTGTATGAAGCGAAAATAAAATTTTGCAATGTAAAGAAAATAGGATATGTTATCAAGAATTTTCTTTTTAAAGCCAAAAAAGAACGAATTCTGGTCGACATCCTAGAAGATAAAGGATGCTGGATCTGCGAAATACGAGGGCCTAAACAGCTATATAGTTTGAGAGGAGCATCTAGTAGGGGAAAAAGGATATGCGAGCTAAAAATAGATACCATTTATCGAGTGAAAAACTGGGAAGTACGAGGATTGTTATCGATAGGGCATAAGAACTACATCATTAAAGTTGATAGTCAATCAGCTTGGGCTCCCGAATTTGTGACACCATGGAATATTGGTATCGAGGAGTTATGTGTTCGTGATTTTTTCGATAGTGATGTTGAGAGAACTGCTTATACATACATAATTGAAGCACTACCGAGTAATTGTGTCGTAATGAGGGAGAGCGATATAATAAAGATAGGGAAGCGCATTTTTATACCCGACTTTACTATCATGTGTGGGAATAGAAAAATTTACGTTGAAGTTATAGGTTTCTGGTCAAAAGAGTATATCCGTCGGAAAAGAGGAAAGTTAGAAGAATTAGAGAAGATAGGAGAAAAAAATTTGCTATTAATCATAGATTCGAGATTAAAAAAGTGGTTTGCGAGCTTAAAATTCCCTAAAATATGGTATCACAATGTTCAGGATCTTAAGAAAAATATTAAGACGACACTAATAGGGCTAGTCTAGAGTGTTCAGAGATGATCGATCTAGATTTATTGTTATCAAAGATAAGGAGAATAGTCTCTGATGGGGACTGGGATGGTATTCTCGCCACATCTCTTTTGATAAAACTAGCAAGGAGGTATAATATTGAGCCAATAATAAGTTATCCTCATCCCAAAGAATTAAGAAGTATGAAACTTAATGACGTCGTTTCTATCGAAATAACACCAACAAAAACTCAAATAACAAATTCTATAATCTTTGATCATCATGAGAAAATAGAGGGTTATGGAAACATATGGATTTTCGATGATAAAGCACCATCCGTAGCAGCATTAGTCTCGGAAGTGCTTGGTATCCCAACAGATGAAGAGATACTTGATGCAGTGAATGCTATTGATCAGGGGAATTGGAGACAGGATATTCTATCTCAACTATTATTTAAAGCTTATCAAATTGACCCCGTAAGTTTTCCGAGGTTAGAAATTACCTACAAATTAGCTAAAGATGATTTTAAGAGTGTAATAGAGCTTTGTAAAGCACGAGCGAAAGCTTTTAAAAATATTGAGAGAAGAGCTAATGAGCTGAAAAAAGGTATTAAGGTACTATTTTCTTCTCCCTCTGTCGTTTATTTCACATATAATGTTGGGAGAGATGAGGGAGCTAGAAGGTTAGCTTTATTAGATTTAGAAGAAGAATTTGATATTGTAATAGCTCTTGGTGTTGAGAATGAGAATTTTGTGACTGGAACAATAGCTACTAAGCGACGAGGCATCAATTTAATGCCGATTTTTCGAGATTTGAGAAATATGGGATATAATGCAGGTGGAAGAAGAAATGTTGGTGGGTTTCAAACTATCAAAAAAGATGTAAAACTAGAGAGGGTGCTGAACGACCTAATAAAAATATTAGAGAAAGATTTATCGACGTAAGAATGTGTGCTCCACGGGGTTTCTCCAAAGTTTCTCTCTTGCTTCCTTAACGATACTCATTGTCTTCATATGCCATTTAGTGAGATCTTTTGGATTATCTGGATAAGCATGAAAATGATGATACATCTCGAAGTAAAGATCTTTAGCTATCTTAAGGCGCCTTAGTAATCCAATTTTTCCTTTCATAACGGATTTCAGTATTTTCCTCCATATCCCGGAACTTTCTTTAGGTCTTGATTCGAGCTGATATAACTCATCACCGCTAACTATTTTCTCGCGCATTATGAAGTTAATTTCTTCATCAGTCATCCCTTGTAAAAGCAAACGAATTATTTCCAATGCAGCATTTTTTGCTCCATCTGTACGCATATATCTAACAGCATAAGGCCATAGATCATGGATAGTTAAAATGTTTTCGCGCGATTCTATTCCCTGCGCTATTACTTCAGCCGCAATGCATGCAGCGATCATTGCATGGCCCATGCCTCCACCATGTAATGGATTAGCCTGAGATGCGGCATCTCCAATGAGTATTAGACCATTTCCTACTATTTGTGATAAGCATCGTCTTACGGGTACAAATCCGCCGCCCGCGTGTATTACTTCGCTTTTTTGTATCTTCCAGTCTTTGTAGAATATTTCCAGGAGATGTACTGGGCTAGGCCCATTTTCCAGCGGCTGGACACCAATTCCAATATTAGCTATCATTTTGCCCTTGGGGAAAATCCAAGTATATCCCCCAGGAGCATACTTGTGAGAAAGATATATGTATATTTTATCAGTTTCCCACATGGGCTCATCTCGAAGAGCGATGATTTCTCTATATGCAGCTGCAATATCAAATCGATCGATAGATTTTTCAATTAAGAAATTATTAGGTAAGCGGTTTCTTATCGCAGCGGTTTGTCCAGTAGCATCTATAGTGATTTTTGCCCGAATTTTCTTTATCTCACTCGTCTTATTATCCTTAACCATAGCTCCTTTTACTGCGTTCTCCTCTATTATTGGGCCCAAAACGTGTGTGTTATCAAGTAAATGTACACCTTTAGCTAAGGCATCCTTTAATAGGCGTTGCTCAAATTCCAGCCGATCAATTGTGTAGCCTAAACCTTCTATAATTAACGTGCTTTGTTTATCCGGAGAGAGGACTTCTGATGCATTAATGATGCTAGCGAGTTCTCTTCCATGCGGTTTTGGAATATTAAGTTTTTCGAAGTAGCTGGCTGATATTCCATCGCCGCAGACTTTTAGACCTATTTTTTCTTGAGGTTTCATATCGATTAATAAGATATCTATTCCCTCGCGTGCAAGCTTGTAAGCTAAGGTTTTCCCTCCGATGCCGGCTCCCGCTATTATGACGTCATAATCAAACAAAATTCTAACCCCCCTAATTAGTGAGCATATTTACGCGGAACATTTTAAGAGAATAGATAATTGGAGTTATTAAATTTTAGAAAAAAATAAGATAAGCCTAGTAACTTCTCTCGATTACGAATTCTGCTAACTGAACTAATAGTTTCCTAGCATTATTTTCTGGTAAACTTGTTATTGCATTTATAGCGCGTTCAGCATATTCACGCGCTAACTTACGGGTTGCTTCTTCGCCACCCGATCGCTTAATGATTTCTAGAGCTATCTTAATATCTTCTTCGGTTTTTTCCTTCTTCGTAAGGATGCGCCTTAGTGTATCTTTATCCTCACCAGAAGCTTTTTCTAGAGCGTAAAGGATAGGATACGTCTTCTTACTTTCTCTAACGTCGCTTCCAACGGGTTTTCCAGTTTCTTCTTCTTTGCCGAATAGTCCTAATATATCATCGATCATTTGAAATGCAATCCCTATGTCCTCACCATATCGAGTTAAAGCAGAAATAGCTTCTTCATTAGCAGCAGCTACTATTCCCCCAAATCTTGCGCTTAGTCTGAATAAAAAGGCGGTTTTTCTTTTAATCATCTCAAAATATTCGTCCACAGTTACATCCATGCGTTCTTCGAATGACATATCCATTGCTTGTCCTTCACATATAATTGTTGCTGCTTCGGCCATTTCTCTAACTAATCGTGCGATTATTTGAGGTGGTAAATCAGCCTTAGAAAGTAATTCATATGTTTTCGCGTGGAGTAAATCCCCTGCTAAGATAGCCATTGGTTCGCCCCATACTTTATGAACTGTGGGGACACCTCTCCTAAATTCATCTCGATCCATTATATCATCATGAATAAGTGTGAATGTATGAAAAATCTCTACCGCTGCAGCAACGGGTAGAACTCTTTCTATATCTTCCCGGAATACATTATAACCCGTAACTATCAGAAATGGTCGAAGTCTTTTCCCTCCAGCTTTCATAAGGTGACGCGATGCCTCATATAAGTCCTTAATTTCACCTTGTATATTCTTTAGCATAAAGTCATCAACAAGCTTGGCTACCCTTTTAATATTAACTAATAATTCCTCCTGAGGCATTAAAAACACCCTATATCTTTAATTTTCTTTCATCAACCCAGTATTTGAGAGGGGGCATTATAAAATACTCAGTATTTTTAAACTCGTTTATATTCCTCGAACCCGTCAAAAACATCGTAGTTTTTAACTCTAGCAAAATTGTCGTAAGAAAATGCTTTAACTCTTTAACTCCTTTTATAGCCGGCAAAAGGAATGGTTGAGCCATACCTACCAAATCAGCGCCTAGTACAATAGCTTTGCCGACATCTAAGCCATTACGTATTCCTCCACTACCAATAAGATAAACTTCGTGTCCCAATATAGCATTTTTTACTTCTAAGATGCTCGCAGCAGTTGGAATCCCCCAGTTCCAAAATGTCTTACCAAGCTGTTCACTAAGTTCGTCTCCTCGTCTTTTTGCCCTATAATATTCCACTGCAGCCCAGCTAGTTCCTCCAGCACCAGCTACATCTATTGCTTTTACTCCTGCTTGTATAAGCATTCTTGCGACTTCTCGGGAGATACCTGCACCAGTTTCCTTAGCAATTATTGGAATTTTTAAAGCATCCGATATCTCAGCTATTTTATCGATTATTCCTTGATAATTTTTATCTCCCTCCGGCTGGACGACTTCTTGGAGTGGATTAAGATGAATGGCGAGAGCATTAGCCTCGATCATTGAAACAATACTGTCAATATCAGTTAAGCTAAGCTCTCTTAACTGTGGAGCTCCTATGTTAGCTATTAAAAAAGCATTAGGCGCTGTTTCTCTCGCTATTTTGAAACTCCATGCTGTATTAGGATGCTTAAGAGCTATTCGTTGGCTTCCCAGACCCATCGGTATGTTAAACTCTTCAGCTACCATTGCTAAGTTCTTATTGATTATGGATGCTAATTCTGTTCCTCCAGTCATACCTTCAATTAGTATAGGGGCATTAAATCTCCTTCCGAATGCTTCTACGTGAGTATTTATTGTATTGAAATCTATTTCAGGAAGAGCCTTATGGATCAAAATTACGCATTCTAACCAAGTGGTAATTTTGGCGTCAACATCGTTCTCTAAAACTATATGGATATGCTCATTTTTTCGTACGCTGATATCATCATTTTCATTCAATATCTCGTTCACCTCGGAATCTTGTCACGTAATCTTGCATACATTGCATAATCAAGATAAATCTTGCAATTACTGTTAATCATACTCCAAACTTTAGGCGCAAGATCGCGTTTTTCTTCAATAGCATCACTAACAACTAAGCTAAACGCATCGCTTCCCGCCCCGGAACCAAATGAAACAACAAGTATTCTATCTCCTGGTTTAGCGATATCAAGTACCGCCGCAAGACCCATCAAAGAAGACCCTGCATAGGTATTCCCAATGTAGTATGACACTAATCCTGGCTGTATTTTCTCCTTGGGAAAGCCTAATAACCGAGCAACTGTTAGTGGGAATTTATAATTCGGCTGATGGAAGATAGCATAATCAAAATCTTCGGGAGTAAGACCGAGGCCTTCCATAAGTCCCTTAGCAGCACTTATTATATGGTGAAAGTACGCGGGTTCCCCTGTGAATCGATAATAATGACGAGGGTATTTTTCCCCATCTCTGCGCCAGAAATCGGGGGTCTCTGTCGAATAGGAGTATGTACCCTCAATCTTGGCCACGGAAGTTTTTTTGTCGAAGGGCCCGAGTATGTATGCTACTGCTCCAGAAGCAGCGGTGTATTCCAGTTCATCGCCGGGCCTTCCTTGAGCTGTATCTCCGCCTATTGCCATTCCGTAATCAATCATGCTGCTGCCGACGAGACCAATTACTGTCTGAATGGCTTCTGTACCAGCTTTACAAGCGAATTCATAGGTAGCTGCTAATATGTGCGGGGGGATTCCTAGCGCTAGAGCTATGGTTACTCCAGAAGTTTTAACAGCGTAGGGTTTAGATTCTGTGCCTAAAAGCACGGTCCTAATTAGATGAGGTGGTATTTGAGCACGCTTTAAAGCTCTTTTTCCAGCCTCTATCGACATGGTAATTACATCTTCATCCATGTTAGCGACAGCTTTTTCTGATATCGGGACAGGATAAATTTCGTTACTTTTTTCAATAATACCACTCCGCCAAATTCGTGCAATATTAGTGTCCTTTATTCTAAATCGTGGAATATATGCGCCCCATCCAATGATTCCTACTTCTCTCTTCGGTTGCATTACCCTATCCTCATTCATATTCGCTTAACCCTTCAAGAACCCTTGCATTTTCTAAAAATTCTAAAGCTGCATTTAGAAAAAGCTTCTAAAGCTTCAACATTCTTACCCTAACCCAAAATAAAAATCTTCATTTAAAATCTTTTTAGTAAATACTCATTGAACGAGTACACCAACCAAGAAACCGACTAGTCCAGTAAAGGCTCCGATTTTTGCGTATAAACTCGCTTTAGAGGCTCCCTCAAATCCTCTAAGCACATATATCAACGATAAAAATGCGGTAATATCGCCTATAACCATGAAAGGTACGAAGTATATCGATATAACTCTAATGAATGGTAAGAGGGTAAACGCTATAATTGCTACTACAAGGAATAATGCTGCTACTTTTGAGGCGAATGGAATACCATGCACACGGGCTAATGTTTTGACATTTCTCACAGCATCACCATGTATGTCCTCGATTCCCTTGATAATCTCTCGAGCTATCAATAAAGTGGTTGATACGATGAAGAACAATGATATCGTTACAAGTTTAGCAAGATCCCACATTATGCCGGTTATCCCCCATCCATAAATATACCCGATTGAAAAGGAACATCCGACCGTTATGTTTCCAATGAAGCCCATGGGCTTTAATTTAGCGGAGTAAGCGATGCCTACAATAGTGAATAAAATGGCTATGATTAATGGAAGAGGATTCATTATGAGTATGGATGATATGATAGACGCTAATAATCCCGTGAGAACAAGAATTACATATACCACTTTAGCTTCAAAAATTGTAATGGCGCCGCTGGGAATAGGTCTATCTGGGCGATTAATTTTATCTATCTCGACATCGTATATGTCATTTATTACGTTTCCTGCGGCTGCAATTGTAATGTATGCTAGGACGCCTAAGAGTAGCTTAATTATATCTTGAGAGAATAACCATCCACTAATTAAGACTGTCAAAGAGCCAAAGAAAGCATTGTGGATTCTTAAAAGTCGTGGTAAAGCGGAAATTTTCATTTCTTCTTCGCCTCACTCGCTTTTTTCATTGCAACGAAGGTTTCAGACATTATTTTTTCAATTGACGCAAAATCGCCACGAGCTAGATATTCTTCATATTTTGTTCCTTGTACAATTATATCAGCCCCAGCAGCCACTAACTCAGCAGCTTGTGTTGGGGTTTTAATTCCTCCCCCAGTTATTATAGGAATGTCCACAAATTTTGATACAGCGTATATGGTTTCTTTTGGAATTGGCTCTGGAGCTCCCGATCCCGCTTCTAAATAGACCATATCAAATCCGAATAGTTCGGCAGCAGTTGCAAATGCTATCGCGATTTCGGGCTTCTTTTTTGGAATAGGCTGGACTTCCGCGACATACCCTGCTGTACCTCCTGGTTCAAATATAAGGTATGCTAGAGAGATCGTCTCTAGGCCCCACATCTTTATTATTGGTGCGGCTATTGCTTGTGCTCTTACTATGTAATAATGATTGGTAGAATTAAGAGGCGAAAGGAAAAATAAGGCATCAGCTTTCTTAGTGACTCCCGCTATATTTCCTGGGAATAAGATTACGGGTTTACTAGTACCTGTCTTTATGGCTTCTATTACAGCATCTAGGAAGTCTCTATCAAATGCCGTGGAACCCCCTACTAATATTCCTGATGTCCCGCCTTTATCTAACGCTTGAATAAGCTTCGGAAGTGTCTTTATATCTGTTTTGAGCGGGTCTGGGTCTATAAGAGATAGGTGCGCAAATCCTTGTTCTGTAATAAGATTAATTAGATACTCCTTTACTTTGCCCGTCTGTGCCTCCATCGGATTACTACTCCATTTTTCCTTAGAGTAAAGATTCAAATGTTAACGCTAAAGTTTCAAAGATTAAATCATCTACATTTGTTAGATACTTTTCATCTTTTAATTCTTATCTATGTGAGGTAACATTGATGATACATGAAATAGACGTAAGGATCAAAGACCTGAAATCCATAAGTGTAGGCGAACCAATTAAAGTGATGTTAACGGTTAAAGTTGCTAATGAGAAAGAATTAGTGAAGAATAAGGCAATTAAAAAAGAACTAGAGAAATTTGGAGAAATTGAACTCAGCGTTAAAGCTTACTTAGTCCATCGTCTGTCAATGATATTCAGATTTTCCTCCTTTAAAGATTTTCTAATGGGACAGAAAAATAAGATTGAGAAAGAAGTAAAAGAGCATGAAATAGCATTAAGTATATTTGTGCAACCAGGAGACTCCATTGAAGTTCCAATGCAATTGGTTCTAAAAAACTTTGTTCCGTGTCTTCATATTAGATATGCAAAAACAAGGAAGGAAAATAAGCAACTAAAGCGCATCGATTTATGTAATTATTTGATATTTGATGTATCTCTGCCCAGATCAAATAATTTAAGAATCAAGAAGGAAGTGATGTTTGAACCTATGATTTCTGATCTCGAATTCATAAGATCTTCGGCATATGATCTTCTTAAGAAATTAGATTTAGATAAAGAAAACATTAAAGTAAACGAGGTAGGTGACATTCTTAAGGGTATAATAAGATTAGATGATGTAGAATTTAATTTCTCTATTCCAACTTTTAATAGATTTTCTCGAATCCCTGTTGTTAATGGTCTACTAGAAAAATTAACAAAGGTTCTCCTTTTCTCGCTACCAATCACATTTTCAGTTACGAATTACCCTAATGTTATTCCAAGGCATTATCGATTAAAGCTATCTGTGTATCATTATTTTGAATACTATGAGAATGACGCAAGTACAAAAATTGTAGAATATTTTCCCATTTCTGAAATTCCTATTTCTCTTATTGTCGCTAAAAATTACCAAGAAGGAATAACTTTTTTGAGACATCGCCGCAGTAAAGTATCAATTATCCTTACAGAAGATAGGATGAGTGTAAAATTTGATTGGAAAATATCAGTAAAAAGAGAACTAATCGGTGCATTCCTTAAAAGAATAGAGGACAGATATATAGTGTTTGCACCGCCTCCATCATTTCTAGCTGATGTCAATGGGATGCATATAGCTAGCTATTACCTATTAAAAATTACTATGTGGGATGGCTCTCGCATGAAATGGATTAATATGCCCTTTTTCCTTTACGGCGAGCACTCAATATCAAATGAATAATATACCTTATTTAATGATGTAGAGATCTCTTTTATTACGTCACGATACTTTATTGGTTCCTCCTTCTTAACTAAAATATTCATGATGATATCTACTATAACATCAACCTGTTCAAGAGAGATCCCCCGTCTTGTGATTTCCTGTGCGCCTAATCGGACCGTTCCATTTTTCTGTATCCCTTCGTATCTATTTGTATATAACGGTATCAAACAGCTTCGCTTACTCGGCCCCTGCCCTCCCAGCTCCCAACGGGAGACAGAGATACCGGGGCCGAGCACAGAGCTGGGAGGGCACCCACGGGGGAACGGCCGCCCGTGGGATTGGGGAGCGGCATATAGCGGCTCCCCTCACCGCCCTCAACAAGGCGGCCACCCATAACAAAAGCCCTCCCAACATTCAAAGCACCAACATAATCCCTATCGCTCATAAACCCACAGACAGGACAATAAAAGAAGCCACCAGACTCACACGCCTCCAAATCACGAGGAGACCGAACAGGAAAACCAAGACCACCACACCTAGGACAGCAACGAGAAGTCCTCCTAGGATCAACAAGCACGACGCAGATCCCATGCTTCCTAGCCTTATAAACAGCAAACTCTATGATCTTCCTCATAAACGCAGTGCTCAGAATCCAGCTCAGCTCCTTCCTGCCCTTCGGTGGCTTATAACTCCTCAAGTCCTCAAAAACCACGGCATCAGCACCAAACAGCACAGCCAACCTAACTATCACCGTCGAAACATGATGCTGAATCTGCCTAACAATCTTACTAATCCTCCTCCAACAATGAACAAGCTCAGCCCTAAGCCTACGATAATACTCCGGCCTCTCGGGTACACATCTTGGCCTCCCCATAAGCCCGGCAATCCTCCTCTGAATAGCAGATATCTTCCTCTTTATCCTAACAAGCTTACCTATCAGCGGAGAGCGAATAAATATCGGCCTGGACAGCTGATTGCCGCACGCATCCATGAGGACAAGAGTAGCCAGCTTCCTAACCCCCAGATCAACAGCAACGAATCTCCTTATCCTCCGCTTGAGAGAGGCGCTCCCCACTTCCAAGACGATATCAAGGACGTACTTAATCACACCGGACGAGACGCGAATTCTCCTTAACCTCGGCTTCTTGATCTTGGCCCCACCGTCCAGCAGTGATTTGAGCCTCTCATAAGCCCTATACTTGAAACTGTACCACCCCCAATCTCTCTTGCCTGGGGCCTCGTTATCTGGGAGCTTGATGCGGATGTTTACATTTTCTCCATCATAATGAACCTTTATGGCTTGCCCATCGTCGGGGGCGTAGAGGAATACTGGGGATTTCACGGCTGGTACCGTGGCGTACGTATACTCCTCCGGTATTGAGCCTTTCTTCGCAATGTTCCTTGTCCACCTCAGCACGTTTCTGCCGAGCTCTATATTTCTCACGCCCTTAAGTGGCTCTTCGCCCGTTTTAAGGTTTTCCAGTATCTTCCTATAAGTCCTCATCCTCTCTGCGTGGCTAGCTATTACCTCACCAGCGAGCTCTAGGATTCCTCTCCTTATTCTCGATGGCAGGTAGCATTGATCGGTGGCGAAGTCTTTATCGCCGAAGAACTTGTATTTCTTTCCCTTCCAGGCGTCTAGGGCCTCTATGTTCTCTTCTGTCCAGTGTTTTGCTATGATTATGTTTGCGTATTTCTTGGTTATTCTGAGCAGGTTCTCCGCCTTGTCGTATAGTTCTTCTGGCAGTGGTATCTGGTATGTCAGCTTGATGGTATCGGTGCTACTTCCTCGTTTTCCCGGGGTCATCATCTTGGGGTATCCGCGTTTCTTATGGTTGGTGGGGCGTGTCTGGATTCTAATTCCACAGGGGGTGTGCATGGCACCACCTCCTCCGAAGTCGTTTGTGCGGAAAAGGTGTGAAAAGGTTGGGGAAAGGTGAGAATGAGGGGGTGCGGGTTTGGTTAGGTGCACTATGGCCAAGAAAGAGGGTTCGTGTCCTTGGTCGTGGTTTGCAG
>JAHKLF010000169.1 GCA_029856615.1 Candidatus Njordarchaeota archaeon | reverse complement strand
TATAAATGAGGAGGGTGTAGAATCACCTACTGTCAACATATCGTTAAACATTCTCAAGAATATGCATCTTATCAAAGAAGATAACAAGGGAATTATTCATCTAACTTCAAAGGGTTCATTTACGGTCAATGATCTACTCAGCTCGCGCAAAATGCTATCACTTTGGAAGATTACATATTATTTAAGCAAATTCAGCAGAAAGACGCTCATAAGTTTAGCTAGTTATATTCATTGTTTAATCACTAAAAAATATGATAAGCAACAATCAAAGTTTCCAAGAGGATTTACTTCGCAGATAAATTCACAGATGAATAATGAGTTAATAGAGTACATAAAAGAACTTTTTGACGCGCTTAAGGATCTCGTGAGAAAAAATAGTCTGAAGAAACCATCAAAATTAAAAATTAACTTCTAATCTCCTAAGGGGATTTGCAGTTCTCTGAAAAATACTCACGAAGTTCCTATATCCTTAACCATAATGAAGGCGTCCTCACCATCTCTATAATATCCCACAATGCGCTCCGTAATTTTGAATCCTAACTTCTTATATAGGCTAATAGCTGGGGCATTACTAACCCTAACTTCAAGGAAAACAATTGAACATCCCACATCTTTCAGCTTCTTTATTGCTTCTTTCATTAGCAATGAACCTATCCCTCTATTACGCCAGCTCGGATCAACAGCAATCGATATTATATGACCCATAGAATTTCTTTCAATACGCGCTACAACATACCCGATAATTCCCCCTTTAGGCTTTATTTCAGCCACTAAGAAGAAATCAGCTAACCCTTCGAGTAAAGCCTTCATATAGTAGGTAGGGTAAGGATACTTAAAGGATAATCGCTCTATTCTTTGTATTTCCTCTAAATCGTTAATCGTGGCATCACGTACTTTTATACTACTAATTGTCTTCTTTTCTAGCATGTTTATAACACTTTCAGTAATTTCTCAACCAGCATGATCCCCTAAATAGGAGTTACTGCTTCCCTTATACGTTCTCGTCTCTTTTTAGGCTTTATTATTCCCCTTCCAAATATTACACTAGCATAACCAACTACCCAAGATTTATCGCCAGTTATATCTCCCGATGTATAATATTTCAATGTTAATCCAGTAGCTCCAAAATATTGTGCAATAAACATTGCAATAGCAACAGGTCCGTATCCACACATAGAGACATTCGTCTTCATTATATATCCGTAGAATTCCTCAACCCGTAAATCTTCGATTAACTCTAGAGCTCCAGAATCCTTTTCTAAGGCCATTTCATGAGGTTCGTAATGAGTCATATCAGAACTTGCTAAGACGACCACATCTCTGCCCGTACTCTTAATAACCCTTATAAGCGTTTCAGCTATCTTTTTAACAGTTTCATACGATTGATCCATCAATGTTATTGGCACAATTTTGAAATCAGATCCGTATAGGTATTGTAAAAATGGCAATTGAACTTCGATACTATGTTCTCCCGCGTGAGCTAGAGCGTCATCTTCAAAAGGTTCTTCCTTGATAAGTAATCGTGCGATCTCTTCATCTATATCAACAGTACCCAAAGGCGTTTTCCATGCACCTTTAGCATAAACCGCAACTGGTACTCCCACTCCCGTATGGTTCGGCCCTAAAATGATGAATGTCTCGGGCTTGCCATCTTGATAAATAGCATAATAAACATGCGCTGCAGCTGGACCAGAGTATACGTAGCCAGCATGGGGGACTTGCGCGGCAATTATATTTCTTTCACCAATAACCTCCTCTGGAATTTCTCCCGGTCCTAGCGGATGCTTAAAGCACCATTCTATTCTTTTTTTCAATTCCTTTGGATCTGCCTCATAGAAATATCCTGCTACTGCGGGTTCTCTTATATTTGAAGACATCTAAAAACACCAAAAACATCTATTCAACTAACTTAATCCTATTCGCGTTAAAACTTTATTCTGATATGCAAAAATAACTTAATAAATCATAAGTCATTAGTTATTTTTATTCAGAGACTTATAATGCTAGAACCGCATATATTTTTGCATGATGATTAAACAGTCGTCTGAAATGGTGATGAATGGGGTCCTCTCTGAGCCCTTAAAAATGCTTTATTTTTTAAGTGTAATAGAGAAAGAAAATACCTCTTTTAATTTAACCCCCCGCATGGCGGTAATGCAGAGATGTATTATGTGGAAAAGGCATTTGTGGTTAATTAATGACCGGTACTTCCGCCACCGAAACCATGCGGGGCTTAAAACTCTCTAGTATACTAAAGCGTCCTAAACTATGACAATCATATTATCCTAAGTTAGCTGAGCCACGCAAAAGAAAGCCAGCAACTCGCCGAGAATATAAAAACGGAAAAATAAATGTACCATCATAGTAGAATAACAGCCAAAAAATGGCAAGAAAGAAAGCTTTGAAAAGCTTATATTTGGATGGAAGGCAGAATAAGCACGAGATGAAGTCTTGTCCGAAAATTTTTGCAATCAGCATTATATGTACTCATTGAATTGTGATTGCAAAAATCGGCAGGAGCCCTCCTCCCACACAAACCCAACTAAGGACATAACATCTTCTTCTTGAATGTAATGTACCTAGCTAAATCTGATCACAAAAAAGCCACATCCGTCCTTCTCACCTTTCCCGGCTTTTCACACTTTTTTCGCATAAATAACTTAAAATGGAGGTGATGCCATGCACACACCTTGCGGAATTGAAATCCACCTCATCAACCATAAGAAACAAGGATACCTCAGGATGGCAACCCCGGAAAAACGAGGAAGCAATGCCGACACCTTCAAGCTGACATACCAAATACCACTGCCAGAAGAACTATACGACAAGGCGGAGAATCTGCTCAGAATAACCAAGAAATACGCAAACATAATCATAGCAAAACACTGGACAGAAGAAGACATAGAGGCCCTAGACGCCTGGAAGAGAAAGAAATACAAGTTCTTCGGCGACAAAGACTTCGCTGCCGATCAATGCTACCTGCCATCGAGAATAAGAAGGGAATCCTAGAGCTCGCTGGTGAGGTAATAGCGAGCCATGCGGAGAGGATGAGGACTTATAAGAAGATACTGGAAAACCTCAAAGCGAGCAAGAATACGCTTAAAGATGTGAAAAATATAGAGCTCGGCAGAAACGTGCTGAGGTGGATAATGAACATTGCGAAGAAAGGCTCAGTACCAGAGAAGTATACGTACGCCATGGTACCAGCCGTGAAATCCTCAGCGTTCCTCTATGCTCCCAACGATGGGCAAGCCATAAAGGTTTATTATGATGGAGAAAACATAAACGTCCGCATCAAGCTCCCGGATAACGAGGCCCCAGATAAGGGCGATTGGAGGTGGTACAGCTTCAAGTATAGGGCATATGAGAGGCTCAAATCACTGCTGGACGGTGGGGGCAAGATCAAGAAGCCGAGGTTGAGAAGGATTCGCGTCTCGTCTGGCGTGATTAAGTATGTCCTCGATATTGTCTTGGAAGTGAGCAACGTCTCTCTTGAGCGGGGGATAAGGAGATTCGTTGCGGTTGATCTGGGGGTTAGGAAGCTGGCTACTCTTGTCCTCATGGATGCGTGCGGCAATCAGCTGTCCAGGCCGATATTCATTCGCTCTCCGCTGATAGGTAAGCTTGTTAGGATAAAGAGGAAGATATCTGCTATTCAGAGGAGGATTGCCAGGCTTAGGAGGAAGTTGGGTGACGCTCCCAAGAGGCTGGGGTATTATCGTAGGCTTAGGGCTGAGTTTGTTCATTGTTGGAGGAGGATTCGTAGGATTGTTAGGCAGATTCAGCATCATGTTTCGACGGTGATAGTTAGGTTGGCTGTGCTGTTTGGTGCTGATGCCGTGGTTTTCGAGGACTTGAGGAGTTATAAGCCACCGAAGGCAGAAAGGAGCTAAGCTGGATTCTGAGCACTGCGTTTATGGGGAAGATCATAGAGCTTGTCATGTACAAGGCTAGGAGGCATGGGAGCTACGTCATGCTCGTTGATCCTAGGAGGACTTCCCGTTGCTGTCCTAGGTGTGGTGGTCTCGGCTTTCCCGTTAAGTCTTCTCGTGATTTGGAGGCGTGCGAGATCGGTGGCTTCTTTTATTGTCCTCGCTGTGGGTTTGTGGGTGATAGGGATTATGTTGGTGCTTTGAATGTTGGGAGGGCTTTTGTTATGGGTGGCCGCCTTGTTGAGGGCGGTGAGGGGAGCCGCTATATGCCGCCCCCAATCCCACGGGCGGCCGTTCCCTCGTGGGTGCCCTCCCAGCTCTTTCCTCAGCCCCGATATCTCTGTCTCCTGTTGGGGGCTGGGAGGGCAGGGGCTGAGTAAGCGAGGCTATTTG
>JAHKLF010000168.1 GCA_029856615.1 Candidatus Njordarchaeota archaeon | reverse complement strand
GATTACCAACATTATCCTCCGCAATTATTCTCACGTAAATAGTCTGCTCGGCTGGAACAATAGGAATAGTCGCCTCCCATACATCGCCTTTCTTAGTCATCGTAATGTTCCTCCAATTGCCGATTTCACCAATACGGTACTGTAGAATAACTTCTGATACCCCGCTTAGAGCATCCGAAACCTCAACTTGTATTACTACATTCTCCATCGCTGTACTATTAATATACGTACCCTCAATAGCAGATATTTCTCCAATCGTTGGAGGAGTATTATCAACGTATACAGTGATTTGGTCTTCGGCGGATAAACCAGCATAGTCAAATGCTTTTGCTTTAATTACATGTTCACCATCGTCATATTCTTCAGTATTCCACTCGTAGGTATAAGGAGCCTCAGTTAACTCTGCTATTTTTTGATTATCTACGTATATTTCAACCTTCTGGATGCCCGCATCATCTTGCGCATCAATTGAAATCGTTACGTTTCCTCCAACATACGCATTTTCTGCTGGTGAAGTTATGCTTGCTTCAGGCGGCGCTAGATCTACTATAAAAGTCACGGAAGTATGATTGCAATTACCATACATATCATAAGCGTAAACAGTGATTTTATGTTCGCCAGCAGTTGTTATCCATATAGCTTTATATGGTGGTTCTCGAAGTCTAGCTATTAATTCTCCATCTCCGTAAATTGTCAGATAATCTATTCCACTATCATCCGAAGCTTCAATAAGAATCTCTATAGTCACGTTAGATGTAAATTCGTTTTGCTCGGGCGATACGATGGTCACTGAGGGAGGTACAGAATCGATTTGTGTTGCTGGTTTCTTAAGGTATGGTTCGTAGATTACGTCATTATCATAAACTTCCTCAGGGTCGTATGGATCACTGGATGACTTTACTTCTGGTCCAAGTTCGGATCCCCACCAATTGTAAGTTACGTTTAAGTCTTCTCCAGTAACTATTGATATTTTAACTCCAAATCCAATGTTACTTATGATGCTACTATTGTGAATATGAGCATTTATGGCATGCGTATAACTGCCAGCTACTCCATCATATGCATTGAAAGCTATTGTTGAGTTCAAGATTGTTAGGTTATCTACGTATTTAATATATACTCCGTAATAGTTTCTTATAACCGAAGCATTCCAGATTTCCACGTTTTCTAATCCAGTCCCCCCTAAATATATTCCATAATAGGAATTCCTCGTAATAATATTCCTGATTGTAATATTTCCTCCAGCAACAATGGTGAGTCCATATGTTATTATATTTTCGACTGTGATATTTCTGCATTGTATGAGAATTAATGACCCTACTCTCTCCCCCTTGAGTGTTTTCACCGTTTCGCTGACCCAAAAATAGACTGGTAAGTCATTCACATAGTTATTCTCGATAGTATATGTTCCCAGAGTGCTTAAACTCCATACATAAACGATAAAGGATCCATTGTAGATATAGTTATACTTAAATGTTAGGTAATCTCCACCATAGATCTCAAAGCCTCTGTATTCACATGTCCCTATCACTGTATTATTTACCATTTCAATGTAATCACCAGAGAATACACAATACCCGTAAATAAGGTTATCTTGTATTTTTACATATTCTGCATCCGGGTGAGCATAGAGAGCTTCTCCTAGAGCATAAATCTTATTGTTTTCCAACGTTATGTGGCTACCCCAGAATTCCACTACTGGATAAAACTCGTTTTCTGGAGAACCAATACTTGAGTTAAGAACAGTAATATAATCTCCACCTAGCTCTAAGTCCTCTTCGAATGTGCTATTTCTTATTACAGTACCAATACTGATGGAATCAACTCTGGCATGTTTCGTGACAACACAGTTTATTACCGTAGCATTATTCCCGTATATCGTTAAACGGCTGTCAAATAATGTATTTACTAGCGAAGCATTAACAGAATCACTTTCTACGTAGAAATATGATGCTGTAATCTCACTATCATAGATGCTGAAATTAGAACCATAGACATAGACGCGGTCAGCTAACACTTTTGAATTCTCTATTCTAACATTATGTGAGTATATATAAAAATTATAGTTTACATCAACTGTTACATCGTGCACATCAATATCCACTGCACTACTGTTTTGGAAGTAAAGGTAACGACTTGATATAGATGTGTTCGTGATATCTAGATTGCTGCCATAGAAGTATATGTTGCCCCGACCATGCGTATCTATTTGACTGTCAAGAATCACCGCATCATCCGAATATATGTGAATAGTGAAGTATATTGCCGTATCAAGAGATTTAATTATAGATCCTCGGATTTCGAGCCCAGTATTCACTGATATATTCATCAACATGCTACCAGAACCCTCAATAGGCTCTATTGTAGAATTAATAAGTGTCAGCGATCCTCCTGGACATACGTGTATGAAACGCGCACCAGCGCTATAATTGAGTCTAATTACGCTATTTCTAACTGTAAGCGAGCTTGTAACATTAATACTTCCATTGATTGTTAAAACTTCATTCTCCACCGTAGTAGGCTCTGTAACATTCCATGTACCGCTTGAAGGCGGAGGTACGCCACTTATAGACATTAGCGAAATTTCTTTAGAAGCGACGGAGGGAGTTGCGCAGAATGTTGTGGAAATGAGTAAACCCAGTAATATGAGAGATAACACTGCGCACTTGCGCACGCTTATCACCGAGCCTCTCATTAGAGAGGCTTAGCTTAGAAGGCTATTCGTGCACCATCGCATTTTTGGAGATTCTTAGTATTTAAGAAGCAACAGATGGTGCACGAATAGCCAATAATATAGTAATGATAACAAGTTTTTAAATTATTTGGTTTAAAGAAATTTAAAGTAACAAATATTATTTAGTACCCAGTTTTAGTGGAATATTTTCGAAAATTGTTGCTTCATAAGCATCACTTCATAAATATCCATATGTAGCTATCGTTTCATCCTATATATCTATTGAAGAAAATGAATTTTACATGCTAAAACTTGTTAAACGACTGCAATGTGCTTTAACTACTTGTTATAGTGTGCACCTATATCTACAGAAAGCCTGAAGTAATTCTAGAGTAATGGGAGAATACTGGGAATGGTTTAAAGAATTCTGATTCTATTTATAGCTTGAAGAGCCATGTAAAAATCACAGTTAGAGTGTGGATTCTTTTTCTTTACGTAGGGTTTCTGGTATCTTAAGAAACGCAATAAATGATGCCAGCCAGAATGTCGCACTAAGATAAAATGGAAATCTTGGGCCTAATGTCGTATACAGAGCACCGCTAATCAATTGAGCGGACGCAATTACTAAAGAATTTATCAGATTTATGATCGCATAGCCTTTCCCTCTTATTTCGTGAGGTAAAAGATCCGCTTCCATTGCTGGTATGGCGCTTGAAACCATGGCCCAAGCTATTGATCCTAGGATTGTGGAAACTAGAATATATAACACGGCGGTATCGCCGATAGGCGCTATTGCTACAATTAGATAAGCTACCATGGAAGTAAGGCAAGCTATTAATATTGGTGGTTTTCTCCCTATCTTATCCGTAGCTATACTGAATGGAAAAGCTAGAACTAAATACAGTACGAACGATATAATTTGTATGTACGCCCAGCTTTCTGTATCGATTAAAAGATATTTAAGCGCATATAATTGTATTAAATATGAGAGACCTATTGCAATTCCTACAAGCATGTAACCTATTAGTAGAAATTTCATTGCCCTGATGACAATTCTAATTGCTTTGCCATACTCCATCTTTAGATCTTTAAGGAAATTTCTCGGCATTTTAGTTCTAACTCTCATAGTTTCCTTGAGCAGAGCTAATCTTATTGTAGCTGCGATTACTCCCGTTATGAAGGACAATAGCAGCAATTGTCGAGTACCGTCCACAATACCGAACTTTGATACATAGATGTATGCAATGTAAGGCGAAAACACGATTACAATGCTAGGTAGGATATTTATCACAGCAAATCCACGACCACGTTTTTCCTTGGGCAAACTATCTGCTATTATGGCATTAAGAGCAGGCTGGTAAAATAATGCTACGCTACTTATCATGCTCGCAATTAGAATGAACTCCCAACTTTGAGCGAAGTACATCATCAAATATGTTAAAGCAATAATATACGTCATAGAAACAATTAGGATCCTACGGCCAACCTTATCAGTTATATAACCACCAGGAATTCTAGAAATCGACAATATGAGCTGGGACACCGCGGATATCAGTGCAATAATGAATGGAGTAGCGCCTAAAGCATACAGAAAAACTTGCCAATATGTCCAAATAGCGTTTTGGAAGGGATTCCAAACAATCCAGCTAAGAGTTAATCCAATTACGTTACTCCAGATAATCTTTTCGCTTACATC
>JAHKLF010000167.1 GCA_029856615.1 Candidatus Njordarchaeota archaeon | reverse complement strand
TCTAGGAACCATGTAACCCAATAATGCAGTCCGAATCTAGTCACTACAATAGTATTTTCTCTCGGTATGTATGGAGCCATACTTAATAGATCTTCTTTTTCTTCAGGGGATATCACTGGGAGCGCATATGTGTGGCGAATGTAGCCAGATAAGAATATCGAAAATAGTAGAAGGAATATTAGCAGTATGCCCTCAATCGTTTTTACTCGATTTAAAATGCTGGGAATCATTAATAATAAGGGTATGAATGTTACGAAAATAAATCTGATGTGCCATTGGGGTGAAAATTCTGGGCTAATTAAAAAGAATGCAAGTAAGCTAGATGAGATCAGTATCCGAATGTTCAATGCATCCGAATTTCTCTTTGCAACAATTATGATCGCAACAATTGAAAACGAAATTGTTACTAATATCATTAGATTCGATAGTAAAAATGTCAGAGATGCTGAGGCCTCCTCATGTGTTATGAGTTCCTTGAAGAAACTCTCGAATTTGTAATAAGTGCCAAAATATATTGGAAAGAAGACGATTATTGCGACAAAAAGCACTCCCAATATGATGCATTCCAGCATAAACAATTTCATTAATGGTGTCCTAATGTTAAGTCTTCTCTCCCTAATTACGTCTATTGTTATATACAAGAGAGTATATGCAATTGCTATGCCAAAGTCAAGTATATGTGTCAACGCGGTTAAGCCTAGGAATATAACAGCTAAGATAATGTCCTTCGCGTTATTGCTGGTTGAGACTCTATTAACAAAGTAGATATAGCACAGTAGAAAGAAAATTCCCACAGCATTCTTGTATAATGACGTACCGTTAGCCAGTAACATGAAGAACGGATGGATTTCTAGTAGCACAGCACTGCCTATAGAAATAGCCTCATTTTTTGTCAATTGCTTTGATATCAAATACATTGGGAAAACACAAAGAGCTTTCATTAATGCCAAGCCGAATTTAACTCCATTAATAATACACAAAGTTTCTGGAAAAATGTTTAAACTTAGAAAAATCCATGCGAATAGCGCAAAGATGAAGAATGCTAATGGTGGTGCAGAGTAATATAAGTTACCAGAACGTAGGATTTCTCTGACTTGTACTGCATAGTATCCTCCATCGAATCCTGGAAGCAATGGAATATTTAATAGTACATACCAATGATGAAGTAAGAATATGAGGAAGAGAAGCATCAAAACGCATTGTTTAAATAAATTAGTGGAAAGTGATGAGATGTTCCTACAATTAAGCATTTTCGATTACCCTCGAGTGCGCGGGAATCGAATCTTAAATAACTACTATCATAGTAAAAATATCTAAGATTTCATAACTGTTTCTAATTTATTATGAGTAACGAGTTAAAAATTATCTGTCAACTCCTTTACATCTGATTATATTAGCAGAATCTTTAAATCATAATCTACATCCAGTGCGCAGAAAAACTGGCAAGTAAAAAATAATCAAATAACCTTAAAAACTAGGAGAGAGCTTTTTATGCTGCTTATTCGAGTACTCCCTGATAATATAAAGTCCAAAAAGCTAAGAGATTAGAATTAAAAATAAGAAATAATTACCAAAGGAACGGGATATTATTGTTAGGGTGTAGAACTTGGGGAATATAATGAGGAGAAACTTCATCAAATTCAATAAAAGCCAAGCAGAGATTATAGTAAGACCCACCAATATTGTACTTAACATCAGTATTAGAATATAAGTAGACTCGTATAATGGCATCTTCCTCGGCATCAAAACGAATTCCAGTATGCATCTCACTAGTATAATCTTCCCTCCAACTGAAACCTAAACTGAGAGGGAATGGGATAGGTCTTGAAACTTGCCCCATTAAAATGAACGGAATAGGAATAAAGCCATAATCAATAGAAGTCTGAGCAAGAAGATCCATAACAATGACTCTATTAGGAGAGCTCCCCACAGTCCACTGATTATTATATTGTCCCTTACCAATATAGGATTTAGCATAACTAAGCGTGAAATTCCCGATCCAATCTGGATACTCATTCCTATGTATTGTTAATAGAAATAGCTCATCGCCTATAGTGTATCCCCTAATGTAATTTAAGAAAATCTTATGCTTTTCTCTAATAGGGAAGCCGCCAACATAAGTGATATATTTCTCCCAACGAATATTACAGCCAACTAGGGAGATGTAACCATGAGTAACCTTAGAATTCCGTTTAGTGGAGAAATCTTGCGTTGCATCATCAGCCCTAGACTCATAATACGAATCTCCACCAATAGAGAAGCTCCAAGTATTAGTTTGGTAAGCGAGAACCCCTATGCCAACCTGGAAGTACTTTTTAGCAGATGACTGAATAACGGCTAAGGCTCTCCCATAGAATGTATCAGCATCAAATGTGGTATCGCCAGCGTTATTTTCATCAGCCTTAAAGCCGAGAAGAGGTATTTCTACATCGCTCCACTCCTTATAATCTACCAATTTTTCCTCGAAGATAAATCCGGGAGTCGTTGGTCTGAGATTATCCTTTCTCAATCGTATGGATTGCGCATTAAGTTCGCTAGATATCATCGACACGTTAATTTTTTCTACGTAATTGACAGAGAAATATACTACTTTCTTCTCGTAAGCCCTTTTAATTGGATCAAGGATGATCGTTGCTCCATCTACCGCGTAAAGGTATTCCCCATCGAATTTTATTGCATCTATCATTAGACTAACCAAGAAGGGTGTGTATTTTATTTGCCCTATCTCTCTTTCAATAAATTTTCTCCATTCTCTAAGAATTCGTCCCTTATCTAAGGTTAAATGGATACCTCCATCTTTTCCCGTCTTACATGTTTTTAATAATGTTGGTTCACTACTTGGAGTTGGCAGTATTCTAATGTATACGATTGCGTTAGTTAATTCTTGTCCCGCTTTATCTTTGAAATATATGTGTAATTCGATTTTATCGTATGTAAGAAGAGATTGGATAGTAGGAATCCCTATTGATATTATGATAATTAGAATAATTAAAAGAGCAATGAGATGTTTTTTCTCATTCATATCATTCACTTAATAGTTTTATCGTAGGTTATATTTTGAAAAGATAAAATGTCAAGTGGGTTAAAAATATTTTTAAAAAACGCAATATTTTCCCTTCTAATGAGATAAAGTATTATTGAAACAAAAATTATTGGTAATTCAGGTGGAAATAATTATGCACTCTGCAAGAGAAAACCCAGCCAAATTTAAATTCAGCACGATTTCGAAAAAAAACCATATATTCCTTAATGGTAATACTAATTCTGATGATTTCGTCGTTCACTTCTATATCTTCATTCTCCCCACTAAGGGTAAATACTATTCGAGGTAATCAGATGAATAATGACGCATCTAGCGTATTCTATTCAAGTATTGATGATGCTTATCCTGATGAAACTCCAGATGGGATAAAGACATTAGTCTTCTTGATAATAGGGATAGGGGATTTTCCTCAAACGGGCGAAAATCCGTTAAGAGACATAGATGTATCTGATGCCATTTTATTTAAAGAAAAAGCGAGATATTATTGTCTTCATGCACCTTTAGATTACGATAGATGGAAAGTTATTTCTCTAATTGATAATACGGATGATAATGAGAAAATCGATTATAATGATTTCAAGTACTATATTGATTTCGTAGATAAAATAACGCAATCTGATGATCGCGTCATTTTTTACCTAGCGACTCATGGGTATGAGAGAGGTAATGAGGGATACGGAATATACCTTGGAGATGGATCTCACATACTATATAATACATTAGCTCAGTTACTTAACAACATCGGTGATGCTCTAGATTTTTATTGGGCTGCACATTGCTCATCAGCAGATGTAATTAATAAAATGCTGAATAGTGGTCTAGATAATGATCAATGTATTTATCTAGGATATAATACAGAGTTATATGATAGTGAAGCTTATTGGGCTGTGAATAACTTTTGGAGCTATATGTTGTCGGACTATGATATGACTGTTGAATATTGGTACTATCATTATTTAAGACCTCACGATACTGATTGGCAATTATTTGATTATTACTATGGTTCTTATGATGGTTTAATATTAGGAAGTATTTATCCTAGCCGGTGAAACTATAAGTTGGTGTTCATTAATGATAGAAAAGCAATCTATTTTTATCTCTCTTTGTTTGATAGTATTACTAAGCGCTTCAATGAGTTTTTCTGTAAATCACGCGTGGGCTATATCCAATTCAGAGTTAGAGTTCTATAGGGATATAATCGAGATAAATAATGATTTTATAGTCAAGGAAGTCGTTGTATGGGAGAATAGTAACATCGTAGTCAATGGAAGCATTTTCATTTATCCTAATGGTAGTTTAATAATAAGGAATTGTGAAGTCAAAATCATTGAGAGTTACAATGGTGAACACTGGATCG
>JAHKLF010000166.1 GCA_029856615.1 Candidatus Njordarchaeota archaeon | reverse complement strand
GTTTTAAGCTTGATATCTACTGGCTGGCTCAAGCGTCCTAATACGCGCAGAGAGGGTAATCCAAATTCCGTTTCATCTCTAGTGACCTCTATTAGATCTCCTAGCGGGTAATTTGGTACCATGTACTGAAATAGAGGTGTTATTACAGCTTCGCCTCGGTCGCCTGGTTTAGCATTAAAGATATTAACTAATTCGCCATTGTTTTTTCTCAATAATAAGACTGTTGTTTCAGGAGTATAAAGCATTTCATGGGTAATGGTTGGAGGAATCTCATTGGCGATCACAATACATTCAGATACTCCGTAAATATCCACAGGAAGAATTATTTTTTGCAATTCTTCGCTTCTCTGCGCGAGCATAGATCTAATATATTCTGTTAGTATATCCCCGCCTGCGAGGATGAATGTTATGTCCTCAAAGATATCATCCTCAAAATTTTTATGAAATCGATTAGAATAGGGAGAGGTGCAAATATTACATCATATGGAGCGCGTTTTCTTATCTTATCAACATATTTTCTCAACTGACTGGCGGGAACTGAAATAGATTTTTTTAGCAATTATTAATGAGGGGAGTTTCGATATCTCGCCAGTTGCTAAACCTAGATATCCCATCATTAATGCATTTCGAAATCTAGCTTCCCCTTTTATACACCATAATGCCCGACCCGCTGCAAGAATCGCTCTAATGATGTCTTGTCTTGTGAGTTTAATTGTCTTCTTAGAAATTGTTCCTGTGCTTTGATAGATTATATCTGCAGGAAAATCTGGAGGGGCTTCTTTATATTCCTTTGTTATTGGGAGATTTTCTAGATCCTCAAACGAGGTATTCCTTAGGAAGGGAAAGTTCCTAAGAGTCCATGCAGACATTTTAGCGTGATTAAATTCCTCCGCAATCCAATCTTTCCAATCAGTTTTCTTCCAATTTTTTGTTTTAAAGTACTAATTAGTATACTTCTTAACTAACCGTGGTGCTATAAGTCGTCTAATGAAGAAATCTTTTAGCATTAAAATGCACCGATAGCATTGGTTTGAATAATATCCATATCGCTAAAAGGATATAATATTATCAAAATAAGGATTTGTGATGAAAGATAAAATAAGAATTAGTCTTCTAAGACATTAGGCTCGCAATAACCTTTTTCGATCATTTTTCTGAGGATTTTAATTACTCCTTCATTTATACTCTCTTTGTCGGTATCCACTATAACCTCAGGATTCTCGGGCTCCTCATAAGGATCATCAATTCCCGTGAAATGAGATATTTCTCCCCGCAAAGCTTTCTTATATAACCCTTTTGGATCTCTCTTAATGGCTGTTTCTAAGGAGCACTTCACATAAACTTCGATGAAATCGCCGATGATTTCCCTAGCCAATCTGCGTATACTTCTATACGGAGAAACAAAAGCAGCGAGCACAATAACGCCATTTCTTGCTAGTAATTTACTAACGTAGATTACTCTCCTTAAATGTCTCTCACGATCCTCTCTCGTAAAACCAGCTTCGGGACTTAACCATTTTCTTACCTCGTCGCCATCTAATACCTCGACTTTATATCCCTTCCTTCGAAGAATACTTGCTATTTTTCGAGCTAATGTCGTTTTTCCCGCTCCTGGAATTCCCGTTAACCATACGACACATCCCTTATCCATGAATATCATCACCGCTCACTAATGATCGTCCTTCCATATTTTCTGGGATGGGTAATCCCAACAAATTGAGTATTGTAGGTGCTATATCTTTTATTTCCGCGTTTCGCCTCTCACGGTTAAGAGTTTCTTGTGGATCATATAATATGAATATTCCATCCCAATCATGCACAGCATCATCGGGACCAATATCATTCTCAGGTAAGTACAATTTGTTATGTCCCACGGTTCCTGCAGATCGCCAATACAAGTCATCAAAGTATACTATGAGATCGGGGGGATCCCCTTTAGTGATAGGATACAGATCCTCTGGTCTATATGCTAAGTTCTTCATTGGTTCGCCATTTGGACCCCTTATTTTTCTTATATCTTCTATTAATTGTTGTCTTACATCCTCATAATCCTCTCTCTTTACTATTCCATTTGGCTCGCGACCTTCCAAATTTATAAATACTCTAGCGTAATATCCTCCCCATCCCCATGCTATGGTTTTGTCCCAATTTATTTCAGCTCTATCTAAGTTAACTACTTCTCTAGGCTCTCTTTCGAACTCTAAATAGCCCTGCTCGGCTAACCACTCATTAATGACGAAGGCACCCTTCATTCTTTTTGCGCCATGATCACTCACTATGAGTACGTAGGTATCCTCTCCTATTTTCTCTAATAGTTCCCCTATTCTCCTATCAATATACTCATAATACTCTGGAATAACATGTTCAAATTCGTTACCTGGCTCATATAAGTGATGCTCTTTGTCGAAAAACTTCCAGAAAGCATGCTGAATTCTATCGACTCCTATTTCAACAAACATAAAGAAGTCCCACTTTTTTTGTTGTATCAAATACTCTACTACATCAAAATGTTGCTTTGTCATTCTGAATACATCTTGCCTAACTTTTTCACGATTTTCAATTCGAAAATCTGCATCGAATATGTAAGGGCCAAAATGTGATTCTATTTCTTCACGCAAAGATAAGGGGAATGTATATTTCTTGCTATTACTCGGTGTTATGAAACATGAGATCCAATAACCCCTTATAATTCTAGGCGGATATCCTGGGGGCACGCTGATAATTATTGAACGCTTATTATTTTCGCTTAAATAATCCCAAACAGCTCTTTCTTTAATTGATCTAGAATTAACTATGTAGATCTCGTTATATGTATTCTTCTTGCGATGCCTAAAGCCGTATATTCCTAGCGTACCAGGATTCCTACTTGTCATCATTACAATCCAGGCGGGGATAGTTATAGGAGGATGTGTGCTTCTTAACGGACCATACAAACCGTTCTGTGCGAGATGAGTAATATTTGGCAATTGTTTTCTAAATTTTTCAAACACTAAATGAGGGGGTGCAGCATCCAGACCTATTACTAATATTTTTCGTGACATTTTTACTACCTACTCAACAAATGGATTATCCCACTTCAAAATTAATTCGGCCACTTCTGGCCTCATCATATAGGAAGGAGGTTTTTCTTTCTTGAGTAAGAGATTTCTTAGTAGTGTCCCACTGAATTTTACTCTGTACTCTCCACTATGGGGACAAATTCTCTCATTCACAATGCCACCGCATTTTTTGCAATAAAAGAATTCCTTGAAGAATAGAGGAGTTATACCAAGATCAGGAAATTCATTAAAAATTTCGTGTGCTTCGTATGGCTTATAGTAATTACCAACTCCAGCGTGGTCTCGTCCGACTATAAAATGCGTGCAACCATAATTTTTGCGTAATATTGCATGAAAAACGGCTTCTCGAGGACCTGCATATCGCATCCATGTCCTTAGAACGGCCAAAACCACGACATCTTTAGGATAATAATTTTTAATGAGAATTTCATAAGCTGCCAAGATGACTTCATCTTTAAAGTCGCCTCTCTTTTTCTTTCCTATAAGAGGATTAATAAACAAGCCGTCCACGAAAGCAAGTGCTGTTTTTTGAATGTATTCATGCCCGGTATGCGGTGCATTCCGTGTCTGAAAACCAACTACAGTTTTCCATCCTTTTTCGCGGAATAAGACTCTAGTCTCCGCCGGGTATAGCGTATACCTGTAATATGGATTTTCAATCTCATTAAGCAAATCGATTTTTCCTCCGATAAGTAATTCCTTCATATTATACGTTCTAGCTACCCCTGGATGATTCGGATCAGTTGTTTTATACACTCTTTCAGCGAATTCCTTCTTATTATATCCGAATATTTCTTCTATACGCATTAATGCGATTATGTTACCATTACATATGAGGGTGATATCGTCTCCTTCCTCAAGACCAGTAATTTCTGTAGGGGATACGTCTAAGACAATAGGAATCGTCCAAGGAAGATCATTGGACAGTCTCATGTCGTATAAAACGCTGAGATAATCCTCCTGAATCATGAATCCTTCAAGGGGACTAAATAATCCTCTAGCAATATTAACGAGATCCACCGCAATATCTTCAGACACTCTTATCTTTACCATCTCTTTAGCTTCTTCAAGTAAAATTTCTCTTCTTCTACCAGTAATAACCCGATTAACTAATCTTCCGCCATGAGGCCGAGGCAGCATTTCTCTCCCTCTAATCTAAGTATCCCAGAGCTTTTAATTTCTTCTTAATTCTCTCAACATCTTCAGGGGTGAATGGTTCCTCTGTCTTCTCAATTTCATGCATTGATACTATTTCCCTGAGCACATACGTAACGTAATCTGAAACAGATGTAAAACCAGTTCCCGTAATTAATTTCTTAATTCTATTATACAATGTGACAGGTATG
>JAHKLF010000165.1 GCA_029856615.1 Candidatus Njordarchaeota archaeon | reverse complement strand
GGATACCTTAATCTCCCTATGACTTTTGTGGGGTCATCTAAGTCCAAGAGCGCGGCGCCGCATCTATACACATGATTCTCATCTACTCCATGATAAAAGAGTAACCATCCTCTATCTGTTTTTATGGGAGGAGGACCAGCACCAATTTTTTCGTTTTCCCATTTTTCCTTCGGTCTCATTACGATCTTGTGATCCCTCCAATGTATTAAGTCATCTGAATAAGCAATCCAGATACTAGGAGCGTGCGTACCATATTCGGGACCAACCCAGTTTCTTGGTCTATGCAACATAACATATTTACCATTGATTTTCTCGGAAAATAAAACTGCATCCCTTTGATGTACATCAGGAGGCGTTATTGCCCCATGTCTCACGAATTTTTCTTTGATTTTTTCTATCTCGCTTAGATGTCTTAACTCAAGTGAGGCTAATCCGATTCTAGGTATTGTCTTTCTTTTCTCCTCAAGAAGTCGTCTCGCTTTTTCTCCGGTTATCCCCAGCTTCGGGAACATGGCAGCTGGAGGGTCGCATCTACCGGGGCATCCTACATAGGTCATGTAAAGTTTATTCCCTAAGATAGTAGTTCTTGGGTCTTGCACACCCCATTTCTCAAAGTCCTCCTTTGGCTCAAATATCGGTTCAGAATGACGTTCAAAGTGGAAACCGTCTTTGCTGAATGCACAGCCTAATCTCGATAGCGCTTCCTCCCAATCTCCATTTGCTCTATAGAAGAGATATACTTTTCCATCATAATAAAAAGCTGCGGGATTGAAGACAGCTTCTTTTTCCCATCCTTTAGTTGGTTTTAAGATGGGGTTTCCCTCATATCGCTCTAGTTCTATCCTCTTAGACATGTATAAACACCAAGTGAGAGATTAAATAGGGACGTTTTTTAATATTCATTCTTCTATCAATTTTAAATACATTTCGGCAATTTTTCTTGCTTCGTGTTTTCTGACAAACTCTTTAGCATTCCTAATGACTTCGTTAACTACTGGCTGATGCTCGAATACTTCTCTTAGTCTTTCTTCAAGTTCTGTGAGGGAGCGGTACTTGAGGACTTCTTTATTGAATGTCTCGAAGAAGTTATTATCTGGACAAATTATAGGCGTTAATGCTCCCAGCGTTTGATGTACCGCGCTAGATACTGGTATATAATTAGCTGGTCCTCTATGGAATAAAACCGCATCAGATGCGTGAAGATAGTCATATATCACACTTGTTGGAGGTGCGCCGTATCTAAACTCAGCCCACTCATACTTATCAGCGATTCTCTTTCCAGCTTCGGCATTTTCTTTTTCCTTAGCAATTATTAGTAATAGTAAGTCATACTCATTAGAGAGTCTCTCTAGAACGGGAAGTATATCGAAGAGATTCTTTATTCTAATCCCAAATACTAGTACGATTTTCTTGTCTAATGGGAGATCTAATTTCTCTCTAGCTTTTTTGCGATCGCCCGTTTTTATTGGATGGCAAGGGTAGGGAATGATAAAAGTCTTATCACTTGGCAATATATTCCCTAAAATGTTAAGAAATCGTTTATCGAATATTGTGTAAGCATCAAAATTTAGTTTCATAAAATTCTCATTAATGATTGGCTCTCCTTCGTGCATAACAGCAATAGTGGTAGCTTTTGAACGTATCTCATTAAAAATTTTCAGGAGTTTTCCTAAAGGAGATAGGGTGGGTTTCTCAATTATAAATGCATCATAGTTTTCTTCAAGCAAGGGTTTTTCATCAAAGTACAGGTTTAATTCATTATCATCCCTTATCCTCCAACCATATCTGTACATTTCCCAATTCCTATAAACAAAGGGCTCATCCTCAACATCCAGAGGAATTCTTCCCTTTACTCTCTCATCCTTAGCTCCAAATACAACTATATCATGGCCCAGCTCTAAAAACTCTCTCCCGATGAGCTCCGCATGAAGTGCGACTCCACATGCATCATTCCAAGGGCTCATTATTGCAATACGCATCTTTAACCTCCTAATGAAATTCAATATAGGGGATAAAAATACCGACCAAAATTAAACATCAGAGTATGAAGATATCAGCGAATCACTTTACTTAGATATTTTAATAGCCCCCTTAGGACACACTTTTACGCATTCTCCACAACCATTACAAATTTTATCATAAAGCGGTACGATTTTATATCCCATAGGACGCTTACCAGGGTCTCCTGGATTTTCAACTGGAGCGCGTAAGAATACTCCTAGTGGGCATACTCGCAAGCAAGCTAAACAATTGGTGGGGTCTTGGCATAAGGAGTAATCGATTTTTATCTTCAAATTTCACCACCCAACTCGAATAGGGAATTGCTCTCGATCTACAAGTTTAATAGCTCCTTTCTCACAAGCACTCCTGCATAAACCACAGCCAAAACACTTATAGGGATCTACTTCCACAATTTTCTTAGAGGGATTATATTGAAGAGCTCCGAATTGGCATCTTAAAGTGCATCTTGGTGATCCATCGCAACCATCACAGATTTCTGGGTCAACAACAGCTATGTAATGTGATTTCTTATATGCATTTTCAACTCCGTAGACCAATCTATTCTTCATTGCAGTACAATATCTCCTCTCACAGTTACATATAGCAATAACATATGGCAACTTAGCCCAGAAAACTGCGTGGACATAGCCTTCTTCGTCCCACTCTTTAAGCATCTCTATTGCTGTATCCTTATCTACTTCTTCTATTCGATCATCTGGCCTATACTTTGGCCATAGATACTTAACCATACCAAAGTTCAAACAAGTTAATTTTTCAAAATCTCCACTTAGTCTTCTGCAGTAACAGGGAATAACGACATGATTATGTGCTAACTCAGCTATCTGGATAGCATCTTCTATAGGAACAACTTGTCCTGCATGGAGCTTGTATGCTGTTTTATTAGCAAGGTGTTTTCCTAATGATTTAAGAGGCCAAGGTAATTTATTTACAAGTCGTACCATCCAACTACTATTATAGATATACCACTCTAAGTTATATCCAGCGATTTTTAGAACTGCTTCTTTTCTTTCTGGGTCTTTCTCAATCATTTCGTCTTTGTAGAAATCGGGGTCTAAGTACCATTTTATTTTTTTATGCTTTGTGTGTTTTTCGCAGATATCACAAATTCGGCATCACCTTAATAATGAGGTAAAGGTATGAGTACGTTAAAAATACATGTTTGGATCTTTAAAAAATTATGGTGTACTTAGCTAGTTGAATTATTGAACATAGAGGTGCTCCCATTAGAAATTAAATAGGAATAGCTTCGCAAATTCTAATTCTTCAGATGGTTTAATATAAATTGTCATGAAGAAAGATATTTTCTTTGCTTAAGAAATTTTCAATGAGTGAGGGTCTATTATACGTCATGAATGTAGAAAACAATATTTATCGATAGTTATCTCTTAGGTACTAATTCATCTAAGAATTCTTCTGGATGTATAATTCGTATGCCGAATTTTTTAATCACATTCTTTCTCTCAATTATTTCCTCATCGCCTGTGACGAAAACACTAACATAGTCTTTCATTAAGTAAACATATGCTAAATGCAGTAAATCAAGTGTTCTTAATTTAATAGTATCTGCAATTAGTAAAGCTAAATAATACTCCAACGGTATTCTAACTTTCATTTTTCTTATTTGATATGCCGTGAGATAGCTTTTAGAAACAAGCCTAAGATTGCAGTCATATATAATAAATTCGACTAATGTAGGGACATCTATCTTCTTGATATTACTTGGAACGATTATATTACTAGGCAATAATCTTGATATTACCGCATTTAACTCCACTAATGATAAAGGAGATATTATAAATTCAATATCTTTACGCGTAAAGAACTCATTTGCAGTAGAATATAAAGGATCTTGGGGTTTGTATCTAGCAATAATAACATTCGTATCGACATATACGCGCCTCAATCGCCTCTGCCCTCTCGCACAAGTTCAACAGCGGTCTTCTCTGAGGTTATTTGAAATGGTAAGAGTCCTCTTTTTCTCAAATCTTTTAGCTTTTCAAGTGTATCTGTCATGGTAACGTATTTGAAATCCTTTGCAATCTTGTTCCCCTCAATAAGAATAGATAATGCTTCCTCAATAAGGGCCTTTAATGGAATGCCTTCCTCAATAGCTAGAATTTTGGCCGCTTTCCATAGTTCTTCTTTTATCCTAATACTCGTTATTTTTTCTCTCATGACACGTTACCGTGAATTATTATTAACATTAATATATCATTAATACATGTTTTATTTAAATCTTGTTTTATTAAAAAAGACATAATTTTCTAGGGTGTCTTGGGGATTCTGAATTTCAAAGTTCGCAGGATTACTATCAAGAATTAACTCTTTTTGACACTTTAGTATACTAGCTAGCTAAGATAGTACAAGCAGAAACTAAAATATCTGCGTACTTC
>JAHKLF010000164.1 GCA_029856615.1 Candidatus Njordarchaeota archaeon | reverse complement strand
GATATCAATGAAATACCCGATCCGTATGTCGAGGAGGTCACTGGGGAGCCATATAAGGAAGGAGTAGCCATTGCGAGTAAAGGTACGACTTATGAGAGCTTCAATATATATGTTGCTACAATTCCAGTTGAATATCCATATACTAACGATCTTGTTGCCTATGTAGAATTACTACCCGTATGGTTGTCGTATAATAAGATTACTGGTGAATACTCGTTTAGCGATCTGCTAGAAGCTTATAAACGATCAGATTATACTGCAAGATTACATGGTTGGATCGCATTACAAGTACCCATAGAACCTAATGGTGTTGATATAATTACATGCGGTAGTTTGAGCGATTTAGCAACTTTCGCCGCACGGAATCCTGGAACGAAATCTCATACTCTAGAGTTTTATGAAGTCAAATTCTTTAACATGACCGTGGAATTATATAAAGTAACAGTTAAAGAGCAAGCTCAAATTGAATACTACGAGGAAACTGGAGATCTAAGATTTATGCATAGGACATACGAGAGCAAAGAGAAGATCTTTGAGAAAAAAGCCAGTTCTTGGTTAGAGGTCGAAGATATTGTAGAAGAACTAAAGTCTAAGTTCGTAAATGTCATGGAAGGCGAGACGAAATATAATGTTCCAATAGAGGCCTTCGAGTCGGCAATCATGTATGCTCAGCAACATGCAATGGACCCCAATTCTATAGTTGTGGCGGGCACTATAACGCCAGAGATGTTCTGTATCATACCATCATATGATGGAACCACTATTGATCCACGTGCTGAGACTGGACTCACTTTGGCGGGAGATGCATTAAGCGGGGGCTGTGAATATGCCATTGCGAAGCAGATAGATACTTGGAATACGTTGAGAAAAATTAATCCCAACATAAAGTTTAGCGACGTTGAGCTTCCCGGCCGACTTGGAAAATTCAGCAAAGCTAGCCCATATATTGCTGTCGCTCTCATGATAGTAAACTTTGGAATAAAGGTTTATATGGCCTCTACCGTTAGCGATCCGCACTTAAAAGCAGCTATTCTCGCCGAAGCACTAACGTCTCTATTGTTTAGTGGTATCGAATTAATCATAGAAACCCTACTGTGTCTCACCGTAGTAGGTGCTGTAATTGTTTTTATCTGGGAAGCTCTGAAGCTATTAGGAGTCGTTGATAAAATCAAGGAGTTCTTGAAGGAATATCTTGGAATAGACTTCGGCGCGGTTAAACGTGCACTCACAAGGTGGCTTGAAGCACGTGCTGGCGTTGTTCCTAACGAGCTTGCAAGTGCTGCTTTGAGTGAAGCAATACAAAAACTTAATGAGAGTGTTATGGCAGATCCAGGTATTGCTATCCCAGTATATTGAGTCCTCATTTCTTAATTTCTAATTTTTTTATCATTTGATGATGATCTCTATTATTTTTAGTAATTCTGTTAAAGAATTTACGGAGATATTAGCTACGTCTTCCGTTTCAGCCATTTTATTAATATATATCGTCATCATTCCTAGTTCTCTCGCGGGGAAAATATCATTCTCTAACTTATCTCCAATCATTACGCTTTCCTCTGGTTTAGAATCACACTTTTCTAAGATATCTAAAAAGTACGTTTTATGCGGCTTTGGTGCTCTGCATTCCTCTGCATTAGCAATGAAACAGTAAGGATAACTATCTAAGCCAATCCACGCGAGTCTCTTAACTACACCAACCCGTTTAACGAGAGGTTCTGTTGCAATCGCAACTTTAAATCTCTTTGAGAAGAAGTAATTAATAATATCCTTTGCTCCATCTACTGGTTTATAGAATTGCTTTAATTCATCAAATTCTATAGCATAGAATTTGTCAGTAACTGAATTCAATGCATTTACCGTGGTGTTTAAACCGTCTGCAATTATCTCTAGCATGGCATAAGCGATTGTTCTATTTATGGGCGGGTTTCTTTTTACTTCGCTTACTGCCTTAAAGATAATGCCAAGTACATAGTTAAGTGGTTTATTGAATTCTTGGGCTAATTTCGTAGCATATAATTTTGCTAGATACTCAGTTAAATCGCCTTTAGTAAAATACCCTAATGTTCCATCTAGATCAATCAAAACAGTAGTTATCTTCTTAAATTTCAATGAAATACACCGTATGTCAAACCTATTGCACTTTGATAATCTGATTATTTCTTTTTGTATTTTACGCTTAATTATAGGGAGTTAGATGAATTTAGTTTACCCTATTGAAAGTTATATAATTAAATATGTAACTTGAAATAATTCTATTTTGTCAAATTTCTTTATACACATTATTTTTAAATACCTAGGTTAATGCTAATTATCAGGGTTAAGATATAGAGGGTGTTAAAAATAGTCACAGTAGGGGAAATAGCAACCTCAGTTTATCTGTATGGAATCGCCCTAGCCACGAGCTTGATCGCCGCCGAAACGCTTAAGAGAGCTGGACAATCTGAGGTCATAGGTCAAGTATTAGTGGGTATATTATTGGGTCCCTACATACTCGGGATTATTCATCCTAGTGAGATATTCAGCTTTATTGCTGAGATCGGAGCTATGACGCTTCTTTTAATAGCTGGTCTAGAAACTGATGTCAGAGTCGTATTTAGAACTGGTTTTTCTGCAATGCTATTAGCTTTCTTTGGTGTAGTTTTTACCTTTCTTCTGGTTCTTCCTTTTGTCTATATAGTTTCCAACAATTTGGTCATAGCTTTATATCTCAGTGTAACGTTAGGAGCAACCAGTATAAGCTTGACAGTAAGAATTTTCTCCGAGTTTGGCAAACTTAAGAGCAAAGAAGTTCAGATGATCATAGTATCAGCAGTATTTGATGACTTATTCGTAATCTTCCTATTGATATTTGTAATAGATTTAGCTTTAACAGGGTTCTTTAATGTACATCGCTTAGTAACGCTAACTGCTCTGATAGGATTCTTCTTTCTTATAACTCTTGCATTAGGATTTCTCTTCACAAAAGTACTTAGTATCCATCTTCATAAATTTAAATCCAGAGGAGCACTAATAATATTTGTCTTTAGTTTTGGTCTCTTATTCGGATATTTCGCATACTTAGTTGGATTCTCTCCAATAATAGGAGCCTATTTTGCTGGATTAATTATGGCAGAAACGGAAGTAAAAGATGTAATCATCGAGGAAATATCTCCAATCGCGTTCGTCACGGTTCCTATATTTCTCGTCAATATAGGATTAAAAGTCAACATTCTAGTACTAGGAGAAGCACTCCTACTAGGCATCATTCTCGCATTTTTCGCTTCTTTGGGAAAAATTTTAAGCGGATATCCTGTGGGATTTAAGGAGAAGTTTAGTAGAAAGGTTTCCACATTGTTAGGCGCCGCTAGAGTCCCTAGAGCTGAAGTAGTGCTAGTGTTTGCCAGTATTGGGTTGGAGTTAAATTTACTTAATGATGTCTGGTATTCCTCGCTGGTAGTTGTCATGATAATTACAACATTTATAACTCCAATAATACTGAAATATCTATTAAGAGGTGATAATGGTAATGCCTAAAACAATAAAGACGACATTGAGAGATCTCGTGGAGCATCCGGATAAGTATGTAGATAAACGAGTTGAAATAACCGCGCATCTAATTCTACTTGGCAAATCTCCCAGAAGCCCCATATACTCAATTAATTTACCCGAAGAAGAGGATTATTGCATAGGAATATTAAAAGAAGGAGATATCACCTTATTGTGTTATGGACTTGAGGAGTTACCATTCGAGGAATATAACAAGAGAAAAGTAATAGTACTAGGAATCCTACTACGTGTTCATGAATCTTTAATACTCAAAGTTACCGAAATTCGGATAGCTGAATAATTGTAAACTGAGATCGTCGCTACACAATCTTTAATTAACAGTTATCATAAATTAAAAAAATTCAATATGATCGCTTAGCCTATTTCCCCGCACAGAATCTTCCGGAGAATCAAAGAATAGCTACATCACATTATTTATCATACCATTAATGATTTCTGGATATTGCTGATTCCATGATACGTCTAATTGCTTCGTCTAAGTTCTTTTTAACCTCTTTAATTCTTACTCTTCTAAAACGAAAAACTATATTTCCTTGCCTATCTTTAATTATTATATTAGCAATACGTAATATGGTGGGAATAAAACCTCTTGTAGTAATCCCAAGTAATGTGCTAAAAAAGATATCTAATGCAGTTTCTATTGTCTCGGTTGACGCAATACTTGTGGATTCTATTAACTGCTCTAAATTCAGTTCATTGATAGTTCTACCTTGCTTTATCTCGATTAATCTTTTATTTGAGATCACGTATATACTGAATCTCCTAATATTTCTTATACCAATCGCTAGTAGTATTACTCCCATAAGGAAGATAGGGAGAGCATTAATCGTATAAATAAGAAAGAGCCCGCCCATCAAAGCGAGTACAGATCCTATTATGAATAATGTAACAGTGGTTGATCCCCAGAT
>JAHKLF010000163.1 GCA_029856615.1 Candidatus Njordarchaeota archaeon | reverse complement strand
TGCACGGTTACATTATTAGAGAAAACTCCCATAAAGCTAATAGTGGAGTTAATGATTACTTGATCACCAATTGCTAATATAATGAGCGTGCTTATGTAAGATTCTATTATAGTAATGTTATCGTAGTCAGTGAAGCTTTCGGGACCTTCTTCAGTGAACAGCCCAACGTAAACTTCTGAGCAGTCTGAGTTAACTATTTCCAGACTTGAATGATCACTAGCTATAATGTCGCTCGACATGTATGAGTTTTCTATTACTATTCTTGAATTATATGCTACGATGGCATCTAAACCGAAAATTTCTGAGTTATTTAAAGTGACCTCTGAGTCTATAGCAAAGAATATTGGGTATGGATGTTCGAGGTACTGCATAATAGTTGTTGAATTAAATATTGTATTCGAATTATGGAGAATGATAGATTGTATGCAGACGTTGAATATCGTGATTACCGAGTTTATAGCAGTTAAATTACTCAATATTGTCATAGCGTTACTTATATCTGTTTCACTATCCATCATAATAGACGTATAGATCCCCGTTCCATAATACCCTGTATGATTTAACGTGAGTTCTCCATTCTCTACTACGACCCAGTAAACTACTTCGTGCATTACTGTGACATTAATGAGATTTGCGAATCCATACGAACGAATACCCCCTAAAATTGAGTCTTCTATCATCCCACTGCTGAACTCCCCCACTCCTCTAACCGTAGAATTGCGAATCAATAGCATACCTATTTCCCCAAAATAAAAGCCATGTAGTATGGTTAAGTTGACAAAAGACTTATCAACGAATATGGTTACATTATCCTCGCTGATGATTCTTGTTTCAGCATACGAAGTATTCAACCAGGAGTTACTAATGTGAAGAGTGCTATCGCCAAAGAGCATTATGGCTGACATGTGAGAGTCCCATGAATAGTATCCATAGAGATTACCAATTTCTGAATCCACAATTATCAGTGAGCTATTATCTTGGACCCAACCGTATGTCAATATTAGGCTATCTATTGTTGTATTCTTTAGGAATAGAGTACCATTTTCAAGCAATTCAAATGTGACCCTATAATCTGTGTAATATGGTGAATATATTCTACTGTTAAATAAGTATATTGCACTATCTCCTTGAGCAAATATGTGAGTTGACCCAGAAATGATAGAATTATTAATAAGTATACTACTTTTTTCTTGGGCTAGAATAGAGACTTCGTCCGAATATGTAGGTAGTCTGTCCACGTGAATACTTGTATTATTATATGCACTTATCCATAAACAAGGGGATGCGCTAGTGAAATTACCCATCAAGACTCTTGTGTTTTCATATGCGTAAAGAGACATTATATAAGAGTCATTAACACGCAATTTACTGGAATATACCCGAGCTTCCGATATACCTGATTCATCCGTAATAAAAATGCTTGAATTATATGCAGTTATATAACATTCGTACGAAATATTTCCCATTATAACTTGGCTGGAAATGAAGAAGTAGTATCTACTCGTTTCATAACCAAAGGATACTCTACTATTATAGACTTCAGTACTATTCCTCATTTCTCCGTAGATCTCATCACCATCGATTTGTATTAAAGTGTTTTCAGCGATTTTTGAATGGTATAAATTACTGACATTAGAGTTATAGATTCTTGTGATGGCTACTGAATAGGCTTGTAATACTTCAATCTCTGAATTATTTATTAAAGCGTAAGCGCCGTCTAGTGGTTTTAAATCATAACTATTGATCACTAACGATGATATCTCGCTATTATTAATGTCCACCATGGCATAATTTGCTACAGAAATTTCACTGATATTTGAATCACGAGTAATTAACTGAGAATAATTATAGGCGTTAATATATGTATCAGGGGAAGTAATTACAGCATCTAGCTTAACTCTAGCATTGCCGTAAGCCTCTATGAATAATTTACCTTCCGTATCATATAATTCGACTGTAGATTCATCGTCCGCGTATATCCAAAGACGGTTGGATACTTGTGATGCATTGAGGTCTCTGCCTATTAGGAATCCGTTATCAAAAACGCAAATTGATGCGGAATCGTACGTAAAGTTTGAGTCTTCTATCATCACTCGAGCATTATCTTGTATGAATAGCTCAAGAAATCCGATCGAGGAATTCTTGATTACCAATTCGGCGTTATCCAGTACAGTTATTTCAACTTGATAGTATTCATAACCTATGGTCGTATTTTCAAATAGAACTTTGGAATAATTTCCAATTCTTATTTCCCCAGAGATCACCGAATCTTTAACCACGACGTAGAAATCATCTCCAGAACCACTTGCGCGTATTGAGGAAATATCATTCGCACCAATTTTTTCGCTAACTAATTCCCTGGAACTATAGAGAGTTTTCTCGCTATTTACAGTTCTTCCTAAAGGCCTTGCTATACTATAAGCATTTACTATGAAGGCCCCTAGGAGTATTAACACTAAAAAAATTGCGAGGGTTCTTCTTAGCATTTCATTTATCCCCTACTGGATGTAGACGTTCTAAAAGCTTCGTAGTATAGGTAGCTAGAAATAGCCACCTATACTACGATCATCGCATGGCATTATCAAAGATAGTACATATTGAATAAAAAATTATCGGTTAGGAAAATGCATATAAATGAAGCTATTTTTTATAAATTATGCTTTCTTTTTTAAAAGTAATTCAGAAAAAGAGGAGTTATAATATAAGATCCATATACTTATCCAAAACGTGATGGGCCTTCTCTATTTCGGGATCCATTATAATTCCCTCATCAAGTATTTCAGTTGCCTCAAATTCCAAGACGATGTTTCTCAAGATATCCCTTATAACGGAATTTTCTCGATTTGTTATAAATGTTCCAACAGTATGTTTTCCAAAAAACATAATTATTACGTTTTCACTTAATCTATGGACTCGAAATATGTATGCTATGACCCTTCCTTCAATAGCCATTTCCAATCCTATAATAGAAGCTATGAGAGATGATGCCAGAGCTAATATATTCTTAAACGCGGTATCGAATGCTATTTCCATTATTTTTAAACCAGCATGAGTATGCAATAAAAAAGCCCTGACATGTACAGGCAATAGAACTAGCTTATGTGGTGCTCTTCGAAAAGTAATGGCTAAATATGAAGCTATCATGCTTACAACTAATCCTTCTAAATATGGAACAAGTATGGAGATAATCTCAAAAGCATGTCCTAATAGATAAATTGGAGGAAGTGACATTGGAAAAAGATATGCAAGAAGAAGATTATGTGAATGAGCATTGCAAGAAGGTGTTTTTTTAGAATCTCGATAAAGGAGGGATGCTTCTATGGCGATTAAGATTATAGAGAGAGTACTTGGTATAAGCGCTATTAGAGATATATGGGCTTCGCGTATGATTATATCTCCATACACATAAACCCTGATGGGATTTAATATTAATGAGGGGATCTTACTGATCAGTAATAAACCTAGTAATAATATAACACCTTTTGAGATCTGCTCAGTGCGTAATATACGAAAGAACAAATACGTGAGAATCGAGCACATGCCTATCAACATAATAGAGGTATTGAATAAGTAAAATGCTAATATCTTGGATGGCGACAAATTACCCGCTAAGGTTGCTAACAAGTATAGGATACTAAAAAGTGCGATAGTTTTTAACATTAGGAATGGCTTCAAACGGTACTGATCATACGTTTTACTAGTAATCGTAAAGATTATAAAAAGAGGTATACTCATGAGAATAGAAGTAATGATCACTAGTATGCTGAGCATCACTGTTCCCTCTCAAGAATTATAACTCATGGAAGCCTTACTTGTTCGCCATATCTAGAATAGTAATGTTCTTTCACCTCTTCGATAACTTTAGGATCATGAATAAATTCTATATCTAATGAGCTATTCATTATATCATCATAAAGATAATATAACTTCTTATCATTTTTTATTGCTTCGATGAATTCTTCTCTTGATACGGGAATTTCTGTGTATGTAGTTATCAATACGTGATCATGCTTCGTTTGAACTAAACTTATATGATTTGTTTTAAATATTCTGCCTAACAAATTTGTATACCTGAAGCCATCAATTATTATACCCATAACACGAGTATACATGGAAAAGTAACCACGAATATGCCCCAAGGTCTCCAATTTAATATCAACTCTAACGCCCTTTCTACCCAGAACTCTGATTGTAGGTAAACCGAATGGTGATTCTTCGTCAACGATTTCTATTATATCGCGTAAGGAATAATTAGGTACCATATATTCAAAAAGTAGTGTGTAACTATAATTCTCCCCCATCACCAGATCTCGCATCAAAAATATTAATTAACTCTCCTTTCTCTTTTTCTGATTATTACTGAAAGTTTCAGGTAAATACTACATACAATGTGTAACTTTGGGCGGGACTTCGATTGCTAAGTAAAAACACTCCGATGACGCATATAAATCGATT
>JAHKLF010000162.1 GCA_029856615.1 Candidatus Njordarchaeota archaeon | reverse complement strand
CCCAGCTCATAATCTTTGAGCATTTTAAGGTAGTCGGAAACCCTTGAAATTTTATCTATGCCATATTCTTCCATGGTTGATTCTATATTAGCTATCTCATTCTCTAACTCCTTAGCACGATTTATCTTCTCTATTAACTCTTTTTCCATGTCGTCAATTCGTTTTAGCTCAGCTTCCAAATAACTCAATTTACCTATGATCTCATCATATTGTTGTTTTATTACTCTCTCTTCTTTTCTAAGAAATTCTTCCTGATCTTTTAATTCGGTTAATTTACTTACGATTTTTTTCCTTTCTTCTTCTAATGTCCTTTTCTTCTTAATTTGATTCTCTAATGGAGCCATCTTTAGTCGAATCTCTTGTATGCGACTTTCTATTTTCTTTCTCTTGTTGCTAGCCTTATCTTTAAGCTTATCAAGCCTTATTCTTAGAATATCTATAAGGAGCTCTCTTCGTTCACTTGGACTTGCGTCTAAGAATCTATATACATCTCCTTGGCGAACCATTGCTGAATTCAATAGAACATCAAATGAAAATCCCGTTATCTCTTCTATTTTCTTATCTACGGTCTTAGACCCCACTGCCACAGATATCCATCTATTTTCAGACGTCTTTCTCCATAAATAGGCATCAGACGACCCCGTCTCCCGGAAAACGCGCTTGATCATGTATGTAGTGCCACCTATCTCAAATTCGAGCTCTATTATCCCCTCTTTTTTACCTCTCATAATTAGCTCTTTGTAGAACCCTTGCCTCTTTATTCCATATGCATTTCCATATAAAGCGGCAGTTATCGCATCAATGAAAAGCGTCGTCTTTCCAGCACCCGTTTTCCCGGTTACAAATACTGGATAGTCATATTTATGAAAGTCAATTTCTTGGTAATTATAAGTCGCTACATTTCTAACTTTTAACTTTAATAGTTTCATGCTATTCCCTCTTCATCCATGATTTTTTCAGCCAATTCTAGTGCTCTTTTCTTGATTTCCTCATCGATACGCAACTTATTTATGTACTCTAGGATACTTTTGCGAAGTGAAATCTTCTCCTGAGGGTATACCTCTACTTTCGATGTCATCATTTTTATTAAATGCCTTTTAATGGCATAGCCTAAAATCTTTTTTTCGCCGAAGAGATAGTCCTCAATAATTCTCCGTTTTCTTTCAAACTCTCTCCAAGATTCCGCGTCCGCCTCTATTTCCAGTCTGATTATACTTCCGGGAGGCATATCCATCAATTTGAAAGATTCTAAAATCAGACGAACAGGATCTCGCGAATTAACTATTGATATCTTACTAGATGATATCATCCTTCTGCATTCTAGCGGAATTCTTTCAATTCTTATCGAATTCTCAAAAATTTCAGCATAAATAAATCCCTTATCCTCATCGATCTCCGAGAAATCAATCCTTTCTATTGATCCTGGATATACTACCTTATTAGAAAATTTCTGAAATGTGTGTACATGTCCTAAAGCGATATAGTCAAAGAATTTCTCATTTAGTGTGCTAATGCTAACTTTTGGCTCAGTAATGTAGATAGACCATATCTTCTTTACTATGGCCCCTGTTAATGTGAGATGCGCCATTAATATTCGATAATCTGCATTCATTAATTCCTCCGAATTACCAATAACCTCTTTTATTTTATTTCTAACAAAAGCCTCATACCCCATGGTACTACCACTAATCTCTCTGACTAAACGCGGATCTATGTAGGGAATAGGGATAATACCGACTTTTTTATCATTTTTAATGTCAATGATTAATGGCTCCTTTGGAAGAGATTGTATATAATAAAAATTCGGAGTCCCGATCTCAACGAGAGCCTGGAGAGGATTTTGCGCACCTATAGTTCGCGGTTTGTCATGATTACCCGCTATAATAACTACCTTTATTCCCTTAGCAAGCACCTTACCTACTTCCTTGGCGAAGAATACGAAGTCTCTGTTTGAAGGATCAGATCTGTGAAAAACATCTCCGCATATTAATACGAGGTCTACATTTCTCCTTATAGCCTCATCAAAAATTCGAGACACATTGCGTCTTAAGTCCTGCCGCCTCTTTTCTTCTACCTCATGACCAATGATATTCCTCGCAGTGATACCTAAGTGAAAGTCCGCCGTATGAATTATTTTTAGAGGTTCTCCGGCCATATTATGTCTCCTAGATTAGAATACTTTAGAGTACTTTGGTGAATTTGATTATTTAATAGATGTTAACATCATTTCTATAAAACCTTTTTAGGATGTTTTATTCTCAAAAAAATCATAATATCTAGTGAGAAAAGGATTAAAGCAAGCCAGCTTCCCTAAAACCTTCTTCTCGCCTCCGCATTTCGCTCATCAACTCCATTCTTTTTGCCCTAAATAGTTCGTATGCTTCTTTGTAATCCCTTATTTTTACAATTATAGGGAACCTCACAGCCTCCCCGAATATTAGTACTTCCCTATTTCTCAATAATGGAACGATTTTTCTAAATAGGTGCGCTCTCGGTGCCCCTATTAGGGCTGTTTCTATATCGCTTCTCTCGGTTAAAGAAAAGATAAAGCTTGTCCAAAGCATGCTAATTACATCAGGGTCCAGCTCGCTTGGTCTCTGATCAATTACGCATAAGATTACTCCCTTCTTTCGCATCTCTCTCGCGATATCGCCAAAGGGCGAAAATCTATAAGTCTTTTTGCCCAGAAAATTATGAGCTTCCTCTAAGAAAATGACAATTTTCGTCTCTGGCTCTTCTCCCGCTCTTGTTTTTTCATTAATTTTATCTCTTAATCTCTTAGCTATTAAGTTAGCTATCAACATATATAATGCCGTCTCCTTTTCATATTTACCAAAGCTGATCGTCACACTGGCTCCGTCTCTTCTGATAAGATTATTAACTATCTCCTCTATTGGGTCCTCATCGATCGTAAATGGATAAGAAAGAATACGTTTCAATTTAGCTGACTGAGACTTAAATGAAGCAAAAGCTCCTGCGCCAAGCTCCTTCTTCAGCGCCTCCTCTAATTGTCTACGAAGTATTGTGATTGATGCGAAACCTGTTTTATCTTTAATAAGGTTATTGACTTTCTCTAATAACTCTCCTCCAGCTTCTTTTTCTTTAAGCCTCTCTATTACATCATCGCTTAACAATAAGAAGAGAAACCAATAATCTCCGAGCCTAAATTTATTGCTTATTATTGACTTAAATTCTGATAAGTAATGAAGAAATGTTTCAGTCAAGCCGAATAGGGGGGCTATCATTCTAATGTCATCAATATCAATACTCTTCAAATTTAACCTTAGAAAGCGTAATCCTCTTTTCTTTACAATTTCTTCATCAGGGGAATACCTTAAGAAGAAGTCAGCAAATATTTTTGCAACACCATCAGCAATGGGATTTCCCATGTTGTCTTTTAGCTCTAAAGCGTATTCTGTATGCATGTCAAATATTAACAATCGTAAGGGTTTCTCATCATTCGCTATTAGATTGAATAATATCATATATCCCGCTAGCATATTACCTAAAAAGGTTTTCCCTGTACCCGACTTTCCGAATATTCCAAAGCTGAGGTTAACTAATTTTCTTACATTTATTGGTATACTAACAAAAATCTCTTTAGGCGTCTTAGGAATGCCTATATTCCACATATCAATACGGTTCTCGACCCCGAAAAATTCAGCAATATCTTTATCCTCCAGGCCAATGAGCACCGAAGCAAAACTGGGCATCGTATCAGCAAGCGAAACCGCGCTGCTACTACGCTGTGCTATTAAAGCTATTTCAATCCACTGAATTCTCATTTTATCTTTGTAAACTTTGAGTAAAACATTTTTGATCGTTGAAGATGTCCTAGGATTGACAACTGCATAGGCATTACCTTCAAAGGTACTTATTCCAGCATCAGTAATTATTCCGAGATAATTATGAGTAGTACCAGATATAGAAACTAGAGAACCTATTGGATATCTTTCGATATCCTCTGTGTCCTCTAAAATTATTTTAACTCCCTTATCAATACTACCTGATATAACTTTTCCTAGCTCCTTCATGCCTTTCACCACATTAACACATCCGTTATTTCCTCTAATAATGCGCCAATGTCTAATGTATTGATCCGTGATAGAGATCTAATGAGACTCTCTAGGATACTCTCTTTTTCTTCCTCATGTTTCTTGAAATAATCCCTATGGCAAAAGAGAAAATCCCGAAAATCCAATACATTAGCCCCTTCAGCGAAAAAGTAACGTAAAAAATCGAAATTCCATTCCCCACTTGGTCTAAAGAAATCATCCAGTAATTCCTTTGAGTTAACAATGTATACTAAATCATGAAGCCTTGGAGCACTACTTCTAGAATGTCGTACCTCTCCATGAGGATCTAAATGGCTAGTGTATATCATTGTTGATACGAATAGATGGTAGTGCTTGAGATCTGGATATGCTGACTCAATCTCGCTCCTAGTCATTTTCATAGGAGTAAATGTCCCATATCTAGATGTATG